>CAXBLH010000043.1:0-19887 GCA_963976315.1 uncultured Dyadobacter sp. | reverse complement strand
CCACCATCAATTCCAGTTTCTAAATTGATAAACTGCATTTTCTTAACACTCTGACTATCAATAGTTAATAGACTAGTAGTTTGTTGTCTTTCCTGCCTTTCGCGTTCGAAAATAGCAATGCTATCAAGCAGTTGCGTCCAGATTCCACGGAGTTTAAATTGTCTGAAATGATAATAAACTGTTTGCCAGGCAGGATATTACTTTCCATGTTTCGCCATTGTGAGCCAGTTTCTGTAATCCAGAATATAGAATTCACAATAGTTCTTAACGAATGTTGTCTAGTCCTTTTGTTGTCAATTATTTTTTCTACAAATTGCCATTGAGAGTCAGTCATTTCAGTGAAATTAGTTTTCATATTACTTGTTTGAGGTGAGATTCAACAAGTTTAACGACTGGCTCTCATTATTAGTTTAATACAATCCAAAACATACTCTTAGTTGTGTGAAAATACTTTTTTCGCCGGAACTTATATGATCATTCAAAATTCTGTTCAATCGGTCTATCAGGCTTGCATTGGATGAGACAATCTTTTTGATTTCTCTGCCCAGCACGATAGCTGATATATTTTCCAGGGTACGTTCTTGTTCACCAAACATGTCAAGATGAATGGAGTATATTAAATCTTGATGCAGAGGGAAAAAGTTTAAAAGGATGTTACCAATATCTGTGGCGTCTTTTTGCCTTCTTTCAGGTCTGTCATCGTAGGCTATAAGTTTCAGAAGAACGATTCCGATTAATGTGGCTGCGTTGAAGGAATTTCCCGTTTCTAAGCTGACAACCTCTGTGCCATTTTTGTAAACTTCTTTCATTCCGCTTATCTGAATTGTGGTCATACCAGTCCCTTCAATCTTTACACTGCCCTGAGATTCGATATCTCCGAATGGAAGTAGGTCAACCTGAAGTCCGTCTGGCGAGATCAGTACAAATGCGTTTTCCATGACAGCTATATAGTTTTCATTTTCGATAAGATACTGCTTAACAGCTTCGTATTCTTGATGACTACCTACCAGGATGGCGTAATCTATGTCTCTGGTTGTTCTGAATTTCATTTCAGCTTTTTCGTACCATATCTGCCTGGCTAAGGCACCAATTAGGTAGTAGTCAATGGAAAGTTCGGTAAAAGTTTTCTCCACCGTATCGAAGACATTCTTTAATTCTGCATGCTTCATGGCTGATCGAATATCCGGCTTAGTTTTTTGTCGTAAATGATATTTGCAGTCTCAATACATCTTGCATCGCCTGTAATCATCAGGTCAGCGTAAGTGATCAATTCAGGCGTCACACGATGGTTCATGTATATCGAGGTATCCACCCAAAACTTTTTATAAACTTTTAGGTTTCCATCAGACCGCGGAGCCAGCTTTAAAATTTTAACCAGCTCATTTTTTTCTTGGGCAGTATAAATTGTCCATTGTTCAGGATTCAGATGGCCGGTTTCAAGATCGCCTGCTGGCTCGCCGCCCCAGACAGCTGTTGCAGGTAATTCCAGCTGGTCCCACAGTTTGCTTCCACCGAAATGGTAAGTTCCTAACAGCAGGGAAGGTTTTAAAATATTTCTATACCCTATGATCCAGTTCTCAAGTAGTTCTTTTTTGTTACTTAGGATCATGCGGTTTTTATTGACATCTAAAATATGTCCGGTTTCCTTTAGACCCAATATGGCTTCGTTTATTGTTCCCAGCGCAACCTTTGCAAAACTGGCAATCTCCCGGTATGTAAAATTTACAGCTTCAGGGTTTTGTAAGAAAGCATAAACTACTTTAAGACCAGCTTTAGTGAAGGCTCGGTTCGTTTTTTTTTCAGCGTCGCGATGTATCGGCTTTTGGCCATCCAGCCACAGCAGTAGGTTGCCGTTGGAGATATAAATATTTCCGGCAGTATCCAGATAGGCAATTCCGTTCTCGCGCAGACTCTGCTTCTGCGCTGGATATATTTTATCTGCAATAAGCATAAACGGCTTATTTAATTCAGCTTGGCGAAGTAATTTGTCCAGATGGTATTCGCGAAACTCGCGTTTCACCTCAGTGCTAAAAATAACTGTGGTATCGCCCATAGTTATTCTTGTCTCGCCATCAATCTCGGAGAGATGCGGGTTTTGCGCAGAATTCCAGTTGCCAGAAATACCTGTATTCGCTTCCAGGTTTCTTAATGCATTTCCTACAATTTCACTTTCTGTAAGAATCATGTGTTCGTTTTATTTATTTGTTCGCGTTCAGTGAACAATCAAAAATAACGAACAATTAGTTAATTTAAAAATTTACGTACCGAGAATTTTAAATAATAAGCTCCTTATCGATGAGATAGCAGGCTTAATGTGATCCAGCAGATAAATAAATATCAATAAGTCATTGGAAGAGATTGGCAGGGTGTGTCTTAGATAATCATCCCAATAGGACGAGGTTGTCTCAAAAAGAGAACTGACAAAATAAAATTTTGCTTGTTTAAAATCTCCCAGCAGCGGCCGACCGCCCCTAAATCCCCCTCTCCTTGCTGGAGAGGGGGATTTTTAGCCCTTCTCCAGCAAGGAGAAGGCCGCGACGGCGGACCGTTTGGGATGAGGTGTTTTGCAGAATTAAATTTGGTATTAATTTTTTTTGAGACAACCTCTTAGTTTACAGTCTCGCTATTGGGATAGTATCCTATGTAGTTCCAGATTGACAAAATAGTGATTGCCTCCTATACTCTTCATTTCAACTATTCCCATATCTGATAACTTTTTTAAGTATAATCGTGCTGTGTTTTCCGCAAAAATGCCTTTTTCGGTAAAGTGTCTAACTTTTGTGAATGGGTTAGTGAATATTACTTCAACAAGTGCTTCCGGACGTGTTATGTTTGTTTCTGATCTCACTGCGTCAAGTATTGCATCTTTTGTAGAGATAATATCGTTAATTTTATAATACGTATCATTAGAAGTTACCTCCACAGCCTTAAGCATATAAATAATCCAGTTTTGCCACGAGGCTCTCTGCGTCACTGCTGCAAGTGCGTTATAATAGTCTTCCTTATGCTCCAGAATATATTTGCTAAGAAATAAAATTGGAAGGTCCAGCAATCCTTTTTCAACAAGATAATGGATATTGAAAATCCTGCCTGTTCTGCCGTTTCCATCTCTAAAAGGATGGATAGCTTCAAACTGCAGATGTCCTATGGCCATTTTAATCAAAGGGTCCGTATTAAATTGATGGTCGTCATTCATAAATAACAACAGATTATCAATTTTAGCTTCGACTATCCCAGCTCCACGAGGAGGCGTGTAGACAGCGTTCCCGGCATTTGGCCCTGTTCCTCCTTGCTTACTATATATTTGTGCAAAAGGTTTGCGTATGCCATCATTTTCTCCTGTAATTTTTTTATAAATTAATTCAAGATACTCCCTGTTGAATGTACGGGATTGTTTTAAATGATGATACCCTTCCCATAAAGATTCCCGATAATGTAAAACCTCCTTGGATGGTCCCTGTTGAACCTGACTGGGATTATCACTAAATGCCCTATATAGCTCATCATCTGTTGTGAATATATTTTCTACTGCACTTGAGGCCTTGGCTTCCTGTAGACTGATTGTATTGATCAACATTCCCTGATTAGGTATAGCGGCACTTCTACCTTGTAACCGTGCGATTGCAGCCTTGGAGTTTACAAGTTGTTCGTAGACTTCTAGTGTCTTATAGTGCTCCTCTCCGATAGGGAGCTCCGGAAGCCCATTCCAAGGCTTAGCCCGGTCCGGATTAAGGGAATAAGGCATAGATGGATAGTATCAATTTATAATTGCGAATGATTATCAAATATAGCTAGAAGGATCTAACATTAAAAATTGATTATTTTAATGTTAGGTGGCAGTCGTAGCCTTAATTGAATTGTAGTAGAACGGTGCTAACATTAAAAAGTACTGATTTTGATGTTAGTATTATAATTGATACCTGCTAAATGGGGATAAAGCATAGCTAACATTAAAAATGGTCACTTTTAATGTTAGCTATGGAAACTATTCCACTTCCCCCTGAGACAAGTTGTTCGTGTCACTTTCTTGTTCGAGTTCAGTAAACAGGTAAAAATAATGAATTGTTATATTTGTAAAGGATCTACCAGAAAGATAATTCTTAAAAGTAGGACTGATCTATAAGTGCCCAAGTGAAGGCAAATACCAGAAGTAAAATTCTATGATAATCGGATCAGATCACCAAATGGTGCCTTAAAAATCTCAGTTCTCAATCATCCCAGTAAAGTTTAACATCGATTTATTAAATGATCGTGAAATCATAGTGCGCCACCGGACTTCATTTGCTACCATGCTAATATACAAATTTGTACTGCACCTAAATAAAAAAGACTTAGCGAAATTCGCTAAGTCATTGATTTTCAATGTGGGCCCACCTGGAATCGAACCAGGCACCTACTGATTATGAGTCAGTTGCTCTAACCGAATGAGCTATAGGCCCTTTACTATTTATTAAAACCGAACTAGGCACCTTCTGATTAGGAGCGGTCCGTCGCACGGCAGTTGCTCTAAGCGATCGCCAAACGATTTGCGGGCAAACGCTTTGTGAGCTATAGGCCCTTTACTATTTATTAAAACCGAACTAGGCACCTTCTGATTAGGAGCGGTCCGTCGCACGGCAGTTGCTCTAAGCGATCGCCAAACGATTTGCGGGCAAACGCTTTGTGAGCTATAGGCCCGAGACGGCTACGCTATCGGAGTGCAAAATTAAACAAAGACTTTTAATCTGCAAGTAATATTGATAAGAAATTCTTCTTTCTTCCGTTGGGAGTTTATTATTTTTGTAAAAAAAGAAATTTTGAATAAAAGGAAAATAATCAACGACCCCGTTTACGGATTTATCTCCATCACTTCGGACCTGTTGTTCGATCTGGTTGAACATCCTTATTTTCAACGATTAAGGAGAATAAAGCAATTAGGATTAGCGGATTTAGTTTATCCAGGTGCGTTACATACGCGTTTCCATCATGCCCTAGGTGCTATGCACTTAATGGGGCAAACGCTTCGAACTTTAATTGAAAAAGGGCATCCTATTACTTCTGAAGAAAAAGAAGCTGCACAGGCGGCTATACTTTTACACGACCTGGGGCATGGTCCATTTTCTCATGTACTTGAGAGTGTTTTAATGCCCGGTGTGAAACATGAGTCCATCACTTTAACCTTGATGAAAGACCTCAATGAGGAGCTTCAGGGTAAATTAACGATGGCTATACAAATGTTTGAAAATTCTTATCCGAGAAAGTTTTTTCACCAGATGATTTCGAGTCAGCTTGATATGGATCGGATGGATTATCTCAACCGGGATAGTTTTTATACGGGTGTAGTGGAAGGGTCCATTGGTGCCGACCGGCTTATAAAAATGTTTGACGTGAGCGATGACCAACTCGTTGTGGAGGAAAAAGCTTTGTTGAGTATTGAGAATTTTTTACACGCCCGTAGGCTGATGTACTGGCAGGTGTATCTGCATAAAACTTTATTAAGTGCTCAGGCCATGCTTACCAAAGTCTTGGAAAGGGCCCGCTGGTTGATAGAACAAGGTGAAGTGCTTTTTGCTACTCCAGAATTTGGGAAATTTTTGGCTCATAAATTTTCTCTGGAAGACTTTCAAAACCAAAAAAGTTTGTTGCATGCCTTCAACGCTTTGGACGATAATGACGTATGGGCATCTATAAAAGGGTGGGTGAACCATCCGGATAGGGTACTTTCCAATTTATCAGAAGGGCTTTTGGATCGAAAGTTGTTTAAAATTACTTTTTTTGACCAAATGCCTTCCAAGGACATTTTAGCACAATATAAGGAACAGGTACTGCAATCAGGAGTAGCAGAAAGTGAAGTGGACTATTTTGTGATCTGTGGGGAAACCATCAATTCTGCCTACGAAAACGAGCATGACCCGATAAGAGTAAAAATGAAATCAGGGGAATTATTGGACATTGCCGATGCGTCGGACGTGCCAACTATTGAGGCTCTTACTAAGATTGTGCGTAAGTATTATGTATGTTGGGGTAAACCTGTATCTTTGCGTGGTTATTAATGTATCCTAAACCGAATTGGCTCGCTCAATTGAATACATTTTAAACTACTTAATACGTGTATCATTACGTAATCTGAATTTAGCCTAAGAAATATGAAATTTACTGTCAGCGAAATTGCAAAAATGCTTGATGGAAAAGTTGTTGGCGATGAGACAATTACAATTAATTCTGCTGCAAAGATTGAGGAGGGGTTCCCCGGCTCAATTTCTTTTCTGGCTAATAGCAAGTACGAGTCGCATATCTATGATACCCATGCTTCAGCAGTCATTGTCAACAAGGATTTTAAGCCCAAACAAGAAATAAAAGCCACTTTAATATATGTAGAAAATGCATATACCGCTTTTACCATTTTATTAGAGCAGTACCAAAAGTTAATAGCTGGAGGTAAGTATGGCATCGAACAGCCTAGTTTTATGAATGAAACTAGCACCATGGGAATGAACGGGTATCGCGGTGCTTTCTCTTATATTGGAAAAAATTGCCAAATTGGAGCCAATGTAAAAATTTATCCCACTACTTATATAGGGGATAATGTGGTTATTGGTGACAATTGTAATCTGCACCCGGGCGTGAAAATTTATGATAATACCGTGATCGGGAATAATTGTAATATTTTTGCGAATACAGTAATAGGTGGCGACGGCTTTGGATTCGCTCCTCAGTCTGATGGTACCTACAAAGCTATTCCGCAGCTTGGAAACGTTATCATTGAAGATGACGTCAGTATCGGGTCTAATTCTACGATCGACTGTGCCACTTTAGGATCTACTATCATTAAGAAAGGGGTTAAGCTGGATAACTTAATCCAGATTGCACACAATGTAGAAATTGGGAAAAATACCGTGATTGCCGCTCAAACCGGAGTTTCAGGATCTACACATATTGGTGAGCAATGTGTGATCGCTGGCCAGGTGGGTATAGCAGGACATTTGGTAATTGCCAATAATACCAAAATCGGTGCCCAAAGTGGCCTTGGTAAGTCTATCAAAAAAGAGGGTTTGTCCTTATCCGGATCGCCTTCAAGAGACCTCACAGAGCATTTGAGGTCGATGGCTTCTGCCAGAAGATTGCCTGAAATTGAAAGGCGATTGAAGGAAATTGAAAATATAATTGAAAAATCATAAACTATTGTCGACATATAAATATTAAATTGTCGGCAATGACACAAAATAATGCAGGTTGCTCACCTGTGAGCCTTTTAGTAATTGGTATAATATAATGAACGAAAAACAACAAACCATTTCCAAATCTGTATCCGTAACTGGAGTAGGTTTACATACCGGAGTCGTAGCAACAATGACTTTTGTTCCAGCTCCAGCCAATCACGGATATAAGTTTCAAAGAGTTGACTTGCCCGGCGAGCCCATTGTAGATGCTGATGTTGATAATGTAGTTGATTTGTCTCGAGGTACTACCATTGAACAAAATGGTGCTCGGATTAATACTGTAGAGCATACGCTTGCAGCTTTGGTAGGTCTTCAAATTGATAATGTTTTGATCCAGTTGGATGGCCCTGAGCCTCCTATTATGGATGGAAGTTCCATCAAATTTGTAGATGCGCTTGTGGATGCTGGTATCGAAGAACAAAATGCGTATCGCAATTATTTTGAGGTACCAGAGTTTGTGCATTATAAAAATAAAGAAAACAAAACCGAAATGGTGGCGTTACCTTTATCTGATTACCGGCTTACCGTTATGGTGGACTATAATTCCAAGGTAATTAGTAGTCAACATGCCTCTTTAAATGATATCACCCTTTTTAAAGATGATATTGCACAATGCAGGACCTTCGTCTTTTTGCATGAGCTGGAAGCTTTGTACAAACAAAATCTTATTAAAGGGGGTGACTTGACCAATGCCATTGTAATCGTTGATCGCGAAGTAGAAGATGGAGAATTGGATCATTTGTCTCAGCTATTAAATAAGCCCAAGGTTAGTGTAGACAAATCGAACGGAATCCTCAATAATGTTGATCTGCATTTCTCAAATGAAATGGCACGTCATAAATTGTTGGATCTGATTGGAGACTTAGCCTTAATTGGCCGTCCTATCAAGGCTCAGATTTTGGCAGCACGTCCGGGTCATGCAGCGAATGTAGCGTTGGCCAAAAAAATAAAGAAATTAATTAAAGCAGCTAAGGGAGATATACCTCAGTACGACCCTAATAAGGCTCCTGTATTTGACATTAACCAAATTGGAGAACTGTTGGCACATCGCTATCCTTTCCAAATGATCGATAAGATTATAGCATTGGATGAGAAAAGCGTAGTAGGTGTTAAAAATGTTACCATCAATGAACAATACTTTTTGGGGCATTTTCCAGGGAATCCAGTAATGCCTGGTGTGCTACAATTGGAAGCCATGGCTCAAACTGGTGGGATTTTGGTTTTATCAAGTGTTCCAGATCCAGATAATTATTGGCCTTATCTGATAGGAATTGATGCATGTCGTTTTAGACGAAATGTTTTCCCGGGTGATACTGTAATATTTAAATGTGAATTTACTTCTCCAATGAAGCGGGGGATAGTAAAAATGAGTGGTCGCGGATATGTTTCCGGCCAACTCGTGTGCGAAGCGGATATGATAGCAAGTCTAGTAAAGAAAAAATGACACAACCGTTAAATTACATTCATCCTGATGCCAAAATAGCTCAGAATGTGGAAATTGAGCCTTTTGCGATGATTCACGGAGACGTGGAAATCGGCGAAGGGACTTGGATTGGCTCACATGCTGTTATTAATTCAGGTGCAAGAATTGGTAAAAATTGTAAGATTTTCCCAGGTGCTGTTATTTCAGCAACTCCTCAGGATCTGAAATATAACAATGAATATACCTTCACAATAATTGGTGATAATACCACAATTCGGGAATATGCAACCATTAGTCGCGGTACCGAAGAACATTGGAAAACCGTCATTGGCTCCGACTGTCTGATAATGGCCTATGCGCATGTTGCCCATGATTGTCGTGTGGGTAGCAACTGTATTGTAGGAAATAATGTACAAATGGCTGGCCATGTTCACGTTGGAGATTGGGCAATCGTAAGTGCATTGAGTGCCGTACATCAATTTGTAAAAATTGGCGAACATGCCTTCGTTTCTGGCGCGGCGCTGGTTAGAAAGGATGTTCCTCCTTATACCAAAGCAGCAAGAGAGCCCATTTCCTATGCAGGTATCAATTCTGTGGGAATGCGACGCCGGGGTTTCAGTAACGAAAAGGTTACAGAAGTTCAAAATATTTATCGCTATATCTATATGAAAGGGCTGAATAATGCCGAGGCACTGCATCAAATCGAGCTTGGTTTACCTCCTTCGGACGAAAGAGACATCATTGTTAATTTTGTTCGAAATTCAGAACGTGGCATCATGCGGAGTCCTTTTCAAACCCACTCCAATGCGGAGGGCGATAGCCAAGGATAACCTATTTATTTTAAAAGACCTGTCCTGCGACAGGTCTTTTTTTGGGTATACTTAGAAAACAAGTGCAGGAAATAATAGTATCCAATCCAGTAAGAAATGGGTAGTTTTGAACTGCTGAAAGGTGGCTTTTCGGAACAAGCTAATAGCCTGTATAACACTGGTAGCCATCGCTATTAAAAGAAGCCGGATCAAAAAACGTTCCGTTAAATTGTAGCACATATAAGTCCCCATTACCAGTATCAAAATCAGTAGATAGTAACTGATCTTTGTCCAGTTAGCGGTGATTCCGGTTTTTTTCTTATTCCTGTATATCCGTTTCAAAATACTGTTTTGTAAGAAAAGGCCTGTAAAAATCAAGCACACCGCAAGGCTTTCCGTTGACTTGGGTTCATGGAGCCAAATCATTCCCCAAATACCCATTACAAGTAATATGCTTTGAACGAGTACTCTTATGAAATCGTAGGGTGGCTTATTCCATATTCGGTTGAAAACATAGAGGTATAAAGCCGATACTCCAGTAACGCCTAAGGTCCATAATTGTATGGATTTGGGAGCGTAAAACAATAATCCACCTATTCCGAGCGTGGCTAAAACAATAGCTCGGAATAAGACAGTCCGGTTTTCGTTTAAGAAATTAACTTTGGAGCCTTCAAGGGTGTTTGAAGGTTTTAGGTAGTCGTTGAAGGTAGCAATTATGAAAATAATCAGACCTATGATGAAGGCGTTTTTGAAAACCATCCCCTCCGGATTTTCAGAGAATTTGATGGCAGTAGCATAAGCTAAAATACCAAAAGCAATAAGGTGGAGATTAAGATATTTTAAAATTGCAAAAACAGAATTTACACTAAATGG
The DNA here is from genome assembly GCA_963976315.1 of uncultured Dyadobacter sp. Taxonomy (GTDB): domain Bacteria; phylum Bacteroidota; class Bacteroidia; order Cytophagales; family Spirosomataceae; genus Dyadobacter. The sequence continues at coordinate 9,583 of CAXBLH010000043.1, read as the reverse complement.
CATTGACTTAAATACGTAATGTTAAAAGGTTTTACGAAGTTATTGAAGTATTGTGATAGGATCGTTAGTAGTCACTACACCTGAGCTCCTAAAAAGTAAATTTTGCCCAAATAACACTTTGTTTCCAGCCTTTCGGTATTTTGCTAACGTAAACAGGGGCTCTTTACCCCGAACAGCAGTATCGGGATCTATGGTAGTGAGGATGCACCGTGCACAGGGTTTTACAATAGAAAACGGAACGTCCCCGATCCTGATTTCCTGAATAGTATCCTCTTGAAATGCTTCAAAACCAGAAACTACAAAATTAGGCCTGAACCGGCGCATGGATACTGGTTCCTCCATTCTTGAGTTTAAGTCATCCAATGAGGCTTGTGAAATAAGTAAAAAAGGAAAATCATCCGCAAAACTTACCGTTTCCTGATTGTGCGCATAGCGTTCGTCTACCAAACGTTTGGAATCAGTAGGCATACTTACCAACTGTACTGGTTGTTTTAGTATTTCGGTAAACCAATTGCTTAAATCCAAATTTACCAAGATAGCTTCTAGTTGATCGTCCCAAACTTGCACTGGAATACGCTCCTGGGAAGGAGAGTGAAATGGGATACTAATAGCTCCGTAGCCAGGGTACTGAACCAATAAGCCATCCTCTGTAAGGGATACCCTAAATAATGCCATTTGGGGATGACTTCTTTGAGTAATAAATCGGCCATTGGAATCCACCAGCAACCATCGGCGATCATATTGCAGGCCTTTTTCAAAAACTTCAACTTGATGGAGTTGAATTCCGGTTAAGGATTTTATGGGATAAATCCAAATTTCAGATAAATGCATAGTGGTTCGTTTTTTACGGATTAGTATTTTAATCTATAACGCCATACGAGGCTCAGGGCTTGCGGTTTGGTCTGTAAAATCGTTCTCTAAATATTTGTAATGAGCGGCCATCGCTATCATTGCTGCATTATCGGTACAGTATTCGAACTTTGGAATGTGTACCGTCCAATCGTATTTTTTGCCAAGTTCCTGAATAGAATTCCTTAGGCCAGAGTTGGCAGAAACGCCACCGGCAATAGCAATTTCCTTTATTCCTGTTGTTTTGGAAGCTTTTTTTAATTTTTTCATCAAGATGTCCACCAAAGTAAACTGGATACTAGCACAAATATCGTTCCGGTTATCAGTTATGAATTCTGGATTAAGACGCACCTGTTTTTGAAGAAAATATAAAAATGAAGTTTTGATACCGCTAAACGAAAAATCAAGTCCTGGCATTTCTGGCAATGGAAATGGATATGCTGCTGGATTGCCAAGTGCGGCATATTTATCAATCATAGGGCCGCCTGGGTAGGGAAGTCCTATTATTTTTGCGGTCTTGTCAAATGCTTCCCCCACGGCATCGTCTTTGGTTTCTCCTATTACCTCCATTTTTAGAGGAGCATCTACACGAACTATTTGGGTGTGTCCTCCACTTACGGTGAGGCACAGAAAAGGGAATTTTGGCTGCGGCTCATCAATAAAATGTGCCAATACATGCGCCTGCATATGATTTACTTCAATCAGCGGAATATGGAGCGCCAGTGCCATCGCCTTAGCAAAAGAAGTACCTACTAACAATGCTCCTAATAATCCCGGTCCTTTGGTAAAAGCTATCGCATCCAGGTCATTTTTTGTTACTTTTGCATTCTTAAGTGCTTCCTTAACAACGGGAAGTATGTGTTGCTGATGTGCTCTGGAAGCTAACTCTGGAACTACACCGCCATATTGTGCATGTATAATCTGAGTTGCTATAACATTAGAGGCAACCTTTCCGTTAGTAATTACAGCTGCTGAGGTTTCGTCGCAAGACGATTCTATGGCAAGAATATTCATAATTGTGCAAATATAATAATTGACAAAAGTAAGCATTTAAACATAGTATTGACTATTATAGCAGGTTTTACACACGAGTTCCTGCCATCTCTAAATTTATGATTCGATATTTGAAGTTGTTCCTTAGTGGACTGGTTGTAGTGATTAACTTGATGTTTCTGGCATTAGGATTATGTACTATAGCACTTCAGTTTCCATCAGTTCAAACCAGGGCCGTCAGCTATGCGACCCATACCATTTCTGAAAAGCTGGGTTATCCAGTTACCATCAAAAGAGTTAATATCAAGTGGTTCGATGTCGTTTCCCTGGATGGCATCTCCGTCAAAGATACCAGCCAAAAGGCAATGATTGATGTGGGTAGGATCGACATAAACCTGAACGTTACCCAGCTCATTGAACAATCGGATCGGGACATTCATCTAGATGAGGTGAATGTGTATCAACCACATGTACGGCTGGTAATTGTGCCCGAAGCAGGGATGCTTAATATTGATGGATTTATAGAGAAAATTGCTGAACTAACCGCTCCAAAAGTTCCAAGGCCACCTGATGCACCAGATGATAATATTCCTTTTACAATTGGAAAATCACGGGTGATTGATGGTACACTTTCCTATGATGATCCTCGCGAAAACAAACGCTACGGAAACCGGGTTTTTGATTATTTTCACTTTACGTTAAAAGGTATTCATGGCGATTTGAAGGATTTTTTGGTGCAGGGGGATACCATCGCTTTTTCTGCCAAAAAGTTGCAGCTGGTGGATGCACAAACTGGTCTAAAAGTAAACAGGCTGGATACGAAGTTTCTCTTCTGTCAAAAAAAGATGGAGCTGAATGAATTGGATGCTTCTATTGGGGACTCACATATTACCGATGCTATTACTTTTTTGTATAACCGATCAGGCGATCTGAGTGATTTTAACCACAAGGTCTATATCCAAGGGCATTTGAATAATAGCCGGATAAGCTCCACCGATTTGGGTCTGTTTTCTACCTATGTGGATGATTTACATGAAAAATGGATGGTAACGGGTGATTTTAATGGCAAGGTAGACGATTTTGTGCTTTCTAATTCTAACATAAATTTTGGAACAAAAAGTACATTAAAGGGGGATTTAGGCTTTAAGGGCTTACCCAACTTAAATGCCGTAGAAATGGATTTGAGATTGGTGAAATCTGAAATTTTACCGGAAGATATTGTACAATATTATCCTGAATTAAAAGCGCACGAAACTTTACGAAAATTCGGTATGTCTACCATTTCGGGGACCTATATGGGCGGCTTGGTCGACTTTGCCATTGATGCCCAAGTGAAATCGGAAATGGGACAGCTGGCTTGTGATCTGGCGTTTCACATCAGTGACAACCAGTCCACCACTTATATAGGAAAAGTTCAAACTAAGAATTTTGAATTAGGGAATTTTTTGGATGACCCAGAAAATTACCAACAATTGGATTTCGATGGAAGTGTGAATGGGAAGGGCTTGGAACTGAAATATGCTTCCTCCAACATGGATGCGGTGGTAAAGAGGATTGGTTTTAGGAATTATGATTACCGCAATATTAAGCTGAGAGGGCATATCCAAAAACAGTATTTTAATGGGGAAGTAAGTGCCAATGATACCAATTTTGTAGTCAACCTGGATGGGGAATTCGATTTATCCCAAGAAAAAAATTATTTCGATGTGCAGGGTTCCGTAAAAAGAGCTAATCTTTTGGAATTAGGGTTTTTGAAAGACAGTATTACCTTTTCCACCGATTTGAATGTACAACTCTCCGGGAACGATGTGGATGAACTGACGGGCCGGGCAAATTTTAACAATACCTTTTTGGTTCATGCCGGAAACAAACGAAATCTGGTAATCGATACTTTAGAGTTCGTCTCTGAAGTTTCCTCTACTGAGCGTAAGATCAGCCTTAATAGTGAATTTTTCAGGGCTGAGGTCCATGGCCGGTTTTTACCAACAGTGGCTTTGAAGGATTTGATACAAGTAATGGAAGAATACAAGCTGTATTTTTTTGACAATGAAATTAATAGAACTGATTATTATTCCAAAAAAATAAGAACCTTGCTGCCAGAAAGGTATCGTATCGACTATGGTTTAAAAACCAAGGACTTGTCTAATTTGTTTGCTTTCTTAAAACCGGAAATATTTGTATCGCCAGGTACAAATGCAACAGGGACTTTCAGGATAGATAATACGGCATTTTTGTCGATGAACATTACCACCGATTCTCTGGTATACGGCAAAAACCAGTTTACTAATTCCGAAATTGACATTACCACTTCCAAGTTTGTCAATAATGCCGAAGTTTTGGCCTCTGCACTAATTACTTCTGACAAACAGCAGATCAGTGCCATGGTGCCTACCCAAGGAATGCTGGTGGAAGGTACTTGGGATGTGGACCATATCGACTTTAATGGCGCATTAAAACAGGTCAACAGTACTAATAATGCGAATATGGCTGGGGAAATTCGATTTTTACCGACGGGGTTTGAAATCAGTTTTAAAGATTCGAAATTAAATCTTTTGGAGGAGAAGTGGACTGTGCCTACCAACGGACTTATTACCATAACTGGTACTGAGGTCAATTTTAGAAACATTGGCCTCCTAAGTGGAAAGCAGTTTTTTGGTATCAATGGACTCATTTCGGAAGACCCAAGTAGGACGTTGAATTTTGAAATTAGAAATTTTAATCTCCAATCTGTTAACCCTGTTTTTGATACCAAGCTCTCTGGGATAATCGATGGTAGTGTGAAGATGAGGGATGTTTACAATAGCTTGGTGCTGGATACAAAATCCAAAATAGAGAACCTAGGATACGGCAAATATGAGTTTGGGAATTTTACAAGTGCCGGAGAATGGGATCAGGTTTCGGGGGAGTTGATGGTAAATGCGGTTCTTAACAAAAACCTTAAACGCGTTTTTGATTTAACTGGAAGTTACAAACCCAACTCTACTAGGAGTAAACTGAATTTAATAGCGGATTTTACGGGATTTGATATCAAAGCATTGGAGCCTTTTTCTGGGGGACTGATATCCGATGTTAGTGGCCAGGCGGTGGGAAAGGTCACCATTAATGGTAATCTTAGCTCCCCTGTGTTGGAAGGAACTCTTGCGGTGCAGAAGGGTAAAATGAAATTTGATTACCTGCAATCTGTATTCACGTTTAGTGATAAAGTGCATTTTTCGGAGGGAGAGGTAACCGTAAAGAATATGATTTTGACGGACCCCGATGGAAATACAGCAACGGTGCGAGGAGGGGTATATTATGATCGGAATAATACTGTTTCACTTGGCTTTAATGCGGATCTCAAAAACTTCAAAATTCTTAATACCACTGCGGGACAAAATTCAATATTTTACGGCACAGCCTATGTAACTGGTCCCGTAAGTGTTTATGGTGGAATTGATAACCTCAATATCGAAGCCAACGCCACCAGTAATAAAGGAACAAAAATATATATACCACTGGATGGTGCCACAGAAGTGGTAACACAGGACTATATTCAATTTGTAAGTGAGCAGGTTGCACAGCAGGAACGTTCAGAACCTAATGAGGAACTGGTAAAAACGGCTAGTGGAATCAAAATGGATTTCAATTTTAATTTAACTTCGGATGCTACGTGTGAAATAATATTTGACCGACAAACTGGGGATATTATCACGGGGGTAGGGAAGGGACGTATTAATATGAATATTGATACTCAGGGTGACTTCACGATGGCAGGTACTTATGAGATTGAAAAAGGAACGTATAATTTTACACTCCAGAATATTATTAACAAACGCTTTTCTATAAAGCCAGGTAGTCGTATTGTGTGGTCGGGCGATCCCTATGGTGCACAGCTAGATCTTAAAGCGGTTTATACCCAATCTGTCTCCTTATTAGGAGTGTTGCCAAGCCAATCTACCAGCGGATCCAGCAGTGATGCCTTGACACGTCGGTACCCCGTGGAGGTAACTATTGGATTGTCGGATAAGCTACTATCGCCACAAATCAAATATGACCTTAAAATACTGGAAAATCCAACCTTAAGTTCTAATAACTATCAAGGGTATTTAGAGGCATTTCAGAACAAGTTAAAAACCAACGAGCAGGAATTGAGCCGCCAAGTAACCAGTCTGTTGATTCTAAATCAGCTGCAGCCAGAGAATAGTTTGATAGGGCAGTCTACGGGTCAAAGCTTTTTAGGAAATAGTATTAGCGAGCTCTTATCTAATCAGATTAGTCGATGGGCTTCCGAAATTAATGAAAATTTGGAAGTTGGGGTGACTGGTCTTTCGCTAGATCAAAATGCCTTAAATAACATTCAACTACGGTTTTCATATCGTTTTCTGAATGATAGGTTTCGGGTCACACGCGATGGGCGACTGAATAATGGAACTGTGGGCGGAGTCGCCCAATACGATGCTGCTAGTTTGCTAGGAGAGTGGACACTGGAATATTGGTTAAATCCGGCAGGAACCGTAAGGGTAAAGGCTTATAACCGTAATATTCAGAATCTTCAGAATTCATTTTATTTAAATAATACGGTTACTACCGGTGGTGTGAGTATGCAGTTTACGCACAGTTTTAACCGATTTATTCCCTTACAACGCCCCAAGTTGGTGATCCCATTTATACCAAGCGATTCCCTCCAAAGAGACTCTACGGATCGGCTTATTTCAACCAAAAACTAAGAGTATAGGCTATTTTACAAGTGATTCTTTAATTGTATGTATCCGTTCATTGAACAGGATATCCTCAAATTGAAGATGGGGTACACACGTTTTTTGTAAGTAATCCATGATTTCTTTTGGATGTGGAATTCTTTTTCCTGTGGTAATGCTTATATGCTTGGAAGTAGTCCACAGTACTGTTTTTAGCTGGTTACGTTGGTCGTTGGTCATGAAGTATTCGGTGACCATGGTGTCTTCATTGTAATAAATAACACGAGAAGTAATACGTACCCATTCGCTAATTAAGGCTGGTTTTACATAGGCAATTTGGTGCTGATAAACTACCCAGCTGGTTTGTAATTCTCGAAACATGGCTTCATAGCTGAATCCGTAGAGCTTAGAAACTTGGTCTTCCCGAGCATTGAAAAAGTATTCAAAGTACTTGGAATTATTAAGATGCATCAATGGATCACAATCCTGAAAACGTATAATAACACGAGATTCAGCCTCAATGGGCATGTTTGCCAATTCAGTAGTAAACAACATAGGGAATTCTATTTAATAATTATCAAACCAATTATTCTCCGCGGTAACGAACCGCTGTTCCGCTAAGCATATAGCCTTCTTTATCAATAGAGGTATAGTATTTATACTTAACATTAATAAGTGCATCAGCGCCTATCTTTTGTGCTTTTAGAACCAATTTTGCCATTAATAATTCCTTAGTACTTGCATCGTTGCCACGAAAAAGCATACGTTTATCTGCGGTTTGATCCTTCGTTAAGGAATCCTCACTACTAATTTCAAGGAACCCAATTTCCGAATAAGGACGTTCAATAGATTGGTTTTCGTACACCACTTCTATGGGGTATTTTGAACTGGAAGAAATGGGGATCCCAGCAGCACATGAAAATAGAAATGCAACAAATCCTACAAAAATGAAAACAGTGATTACTCTTTTAAAAATCATTATATCTTTTGATTATTATACACGCTCATAAACTTTAACACGGTTTGTTTCTTATTATTCGGCAGTTGACTTTCAGCTTTCCTATTCTTGCCTCAAACGATTTTCTTGGTCGATTGCTGGCTTATAGCTGTTGAAAATGAAAGTCGGCCTACAATAACATTCGTGAATGGGTCTATTCAAAAAGCAAATTTAAACATTATATGACTATACATACTTTTAAGAAGGATGGTTCTGTTGCACCCTGCTTACGGATTCTTTTTAAATCATAGCATTTCAGTAAAATACTACAACTTTATTGGAATTAAATTTTACACAATAGTAGTATGTCGCAAAATAGCAGTATTTATTACGGGTTAAGAAATCTATTTAATTAATTTTGAATTTCTTTGAGTTGTAACTTTTTGCTATGTTACTTCTAGTTTATATTTGAATAATTACTGAATACTTTATTAAGATTAAAATTTAAATTGAATCTTGTGAAAAAATTAATAATCGGAGTACTGAGTTTCGTGTTAACGACTTCGTCTTTCGCTCAAACACCTGTTAAAAAGACAGCAAAAGGTCAGGCTCTAGAAAGACCCAAACTAGTGGTCGGAATCATTGTCGATCAAATGCGGTTTGACTACCTATATCGCTATTATGACCAATATTCGTCAGGTGGTATTAAGCGTATGATGAATGAAGGGTTCAACTGTCGTAACAACCATTATGGCTATGCATTCACCGTTACAGCAGCCGGGCACTCTTCTGTTTATACCGGTTCTATTCCAGCTATTAATGGTATTGTAGGAAACGAGTGGTTCGATAAAGCCACTGGGCAAAGTGTTTATTGTGTGGACGATAGTACTGTAACTACTGTGGGTAGCAGCAACCCTACGGTAGGAAAAATGTCTCCCAGAAATTTGTTTGTAAGCACAGTAACGGACCAGTTAAGAATTGCAGATCTAAAACAATTGGGGTTTCCATAAAAGACAGAGGCTCTATTTTGCCGGCAGGACATTCAGCAAATGGCTCCTATTGGTTTGATTCCAAAACGGGTAACTGGGTAACTAGTACTTATTACATGGACGAACTTCCTAAGTGGGCAGCGGATTACAACAACAAAAAAATGCCTGCTGAGTACATGAAAAAGGGCTGGCAACTACTATTACCCGCAAAAGATTATACCCAAAGTACTGCGGATGATGTTCCATGGGAAGGGATACTTTCTGGCGCTAAAAAACCAGTTTTTCCTTATGAATTGGCGGGAAGAGCCGGAGATGCCTACGATATAGTAGCCAACACACCTTGGGGTAATACTATCACTAGAGAAATGGCTGTGGAGGCGATTAAGGGGGAGAACTTGGGACGCAATGGCGAAACAGATTTTCTTGCCGTAAGTTTTTCTACTCCTGATAAAATTGGTCACCGTGTAGGACCCAATTCGATGGAGCAACAAGATGATTTCTTAAGACTCGATCTAGAGTTTGAAAAACTGTTTAATTTTCTGGATACTTGGGTAGGCAAAGGGGAGTATACTGTTTTCCTTTCTGCGGATCACGGTGTTGCGGATGTACCTGGTTTCGCCCAAGCAAATAAATTACCTGGTGGGGTAATCAACGGTACTTTGGTGAATAATACGGTGGATGCGACCTTAGCGAAATCCTTTGGACCAGAGAAGTTAATTATTACTCAAGAAAACAATCAGCTTTATTTAAATCATGAATTATTGGCCAAAAAAGGCTTGACCGTAGCCCAGGTTACTGCTGCCTTAAAGACCTCTCTTACTAAAATTGACGGTATAGCAGATGTTATTAATTTAGAAAATATTGGCTCTTCCTCTTTGAATGCATACCAAGCAGAATTGTTTAAAAACAATCTTCATGCACGAAGAAGCGGTGATATTCAAATACTGGGACTACCCAACTGGTTCTTTGGATCTAAGACCGGAACTACTCACGGAACTCCGTACAATTATGATACACAAGTGCCTTTTGTAATGTTTGGCTGGGGTGTGAAAAAGGGTGAAACCTTACGTAGAACTTCGGTTTGTGACATCGCACCTACCATTTCAGCGTTACTTCATATTTTACCTCCAAGTGGGAAT
>CAXBLH010000042.1:0-20308 GCA_963976315.1 uncultured Dyadobacter sp. | reverse complement strand
GACCAAGAGGAAGCCGAACTTACTAACAGTGGTATGCTGGTGTGGGATAACCAAAATGGTGCTTTTAGGGAAGGTATTAAAAATGGCGGGGGAAACTTCAACCGTCTTTCGTGGAAAAACCATAAGGGCTTTCAATTTGTAAGAGCAATTGGGTATATGGAAAGCCACGACGAAGAAAGGCTTCTCTATGATGCTGTGACCAATGGCGGTATTGGGAATGGCTATTCGGCCAAGGTGTTAACCAATGCGCTAGAACGTGCCAAGGCACTGGCGGCGTTTGGTATTCTTACTCCTGGTCCCAAAATGATATGGCAATTTGGCGAATTGGGATATGATATTTCAATTGATGAAAACGGTCGGACCGGTACTAAGCCTATAAAATGGAATTACCAGCAGGATGCTGATCGACAAAAATTGTTTCAGGTATATGCCGCGCTCATTCATTTGAAGCTCAACCAAACTATTTTTCAATCCACTGATTTTGATTTAAATGCGGGGGATAATTCCGTTAAAAAACTTTTTGTTCAAGATAAAACATCCTCCTTGTGGGTAATTGCGAACCTAGGACTAAATGATACAAAAGTCACACTTCCCTCCGGACAGTGGTACGACTATTTCACTGGCGATGACATCCGTGATTTGGGAGAAGTTACATTCAAGCCAGCTCAGTTTCATATTTTGACTTCCGTGAAAATGGAAAAGCCCAAAGTTCAGCCCGTTTCATGGAAGCTTCAAGTAGTCACAGGAATCGAAAGCGAGCATTATGAATCTCCTCTATTTTATCCTAATCCCGCAACAGAAAACATACATCTCAAACATAGCAGTAGCTACCGAGGTCCTGTAAAAGTTGAAATTATCAATAGTTCAGGAAACAGTATGCAAAGCACTGCTTTCACTAAAGATGTTCCAACGCTTGAGGAAGTATTGTCAATAGAAAAGCTGAAATCCGGGTTGTACTATATGGTTCTACAGGAAGGCAATGAGGTTTTAGTAGGAAAACTAATCAAAGAATAGTTTATTTGGTCCTTCCAAATTGCTTCATAATTCCCAGTACTTTATCCACAGGCAGCGCCTCGATTTGGTGCCCTTCACTACCTTTAAGGGTTTTGGCCATAAAAAGTGAATTAATAATGGCTTCTTCTGTGGCTTCAATAGCTGCTAAAAAAAGCGGTGAGACAAAATCGTTATGTAAAAAGTTGGTGGTAACGGTAGGTTGTGGACTTTCGTGTAAAACACGGTTAACCGTTGAAAAAGCAATTACATAATCTCCGCTTCCATTGGAAGCAATACCACCCGTTTTGGCAAGCCCCAACATGGCTCGTTTTGCTAATCTTTTCAGGTTACGGGAATCTAAAGGCGCATCCGTTGCCACCACGATCATGCAGGAGCCGTCGGCCGATTTATCCAAAATGTCCTTAAAAGCATATTGTCCCAGCTGCTCCCCAATGGGAACGCCATTCACTTGTAACACGCCTCCAAAGTTAGTCTGAACCAAAACACCTACGGTATAGCCACCCAGTTTTCCCGGTAAAACCCTTGAAGAAGTACCGATCCCGCCTTTCCAATTAAAACATACCGTACCGGTTCCAGCACCTACATTACCTTCCTCTACTTTTCCAGGTTGTGCCTGGGCCAAAGCGTTTAGAACATGTGTTTTGCTAATAGCACGATCACGAATGTTGTTGAGGTAACCGTCGTTGGTTTCACCTACCACTGGATTCACTGATTTTACCTTGTCATTTCCAGCTTGGCCAAGCGTCCAGTCGATGAGCGCATCACTTGCGGCTGGGATACTCAATGTGTTCGTAAGGACAATAGGGGTTTCAATGGTTCCCAGTTCTTCAATCTGAGTGGAACCAGCGAATTTTCCAAATCCATTTCCGACATAGACAGCTCCCAAAACCTTTTGTTGAAAAACATTTCCCTCGTGTGGTAATATGGCTGTCACGCCAGTATTGATATCATAACCATCTTGAATAGTGACTTGTCCCACTTTAACACCCACCACATCCGTAATCGCATTAAGTGTGCCAGTATTTAATACTCCTATTTTTATCCCCAAGTCTCTTGGTCTTTTTTGAGCGTACATAGTAATAGGTAGCATTATAAAAACAATAAATATGATGCGTTGTGTCATAATAATTCGAAAAGTTTAGATATTATCAATAATAAGTGGCCTAGCTAACTCTGTTAAAGGATTATGCCAGTATCAAAAGTAATCAACCATAATAATTATTTAAAATTATCTTATGTAGTAGGTTGTGTACTACGTTGATAATCAGACATGTGTTACTAATAAATGCAATCTTATCCATGTTGGCAAGTACTTGATAGAAAATAAATCTAATACGGTCAAAAAAATAGAAAAGGTTGGTGCAAACAAATGAATAAATTCTATTTTTGTAGTGTTCGAGGTATACTACTAGTTCGAACAAACATAAATGGAACCCTGCATATACCCAACACATTATTATGAAAAAATTATACCACCTCCTTTATCTGGTAATCCCGTTTTGTTTTTTGCTAATAGGAATCTTTAATAGCAGCAGTTATGCAAAGCATGAAGATATACCCAATCTGGTTACAGCAATATCGAAAAGTGAAGGATCGGTCAAAAGCTCAGATCTAAAAACAGCTATCATTGTCGAGTTGGAGAAATTTGAAGCCAAATTAGATGGAATAAACATTCAAATAACATGGAATACGATTGCTGAAAATAATAGTGATTTATTCGAAGTTGAAAGGAGTCAAGATGGGGCTGAATGGGAAGTGTTAAGTCGAATTAAAGCACTAAACCAAAATATAGCGCAAAAGAAATATTTCTTTGTAGACCTGAATCCTGGATTACATAAAAATATTTATAGACTTAAAATGATTGATCCTGCTGGAAAATATACCTATAGTTCGGAAGTGGAGGTGTTTGTCAATAACGAAAAGGAGTTTGAGGTTTTTAATATCATGGACTCAGGTAAGGTAATTTACAAAACCAATAAGGCCTTAAACGTCAAGAAAATCAGTCTGATCAACGAACAAGGGAGGGTTATTTTGCAATCGAAACTAAAAAAGACAATTCGTATTGACCAATTTCCCCCGGGACAATATGAAGTATTGCTACTCTGTGAAAGTGGTAAAAAGATCAAAGAAGAGTTTGTCAAGTCTCGATAAATAGGCTTTCACCCGGCGAATCTTAGGTAATATAACTTTCAATGATTTGGTAAGGATAGCTTTGGGAAGTCAAATAGAGAGAAGTACTTCCCGGCCGTTATTTCCAATAAAACGTTGCCACAGAGTGGGCTTCCATGGTATATTGAAAGAAATGATTAATATGGGCCGCACTAAATGAAACAGGTTGGGAGCCCGAATTGAGGACGATCATGACCTTTGAGTCATCAGGGTTCAAAAAGGTAACCTGTTCCAATTTGCTTTCCGTAGAAAATTTATCTGAAAGTACCCGGACCGCACCAGGCCTGACAAACTTTGAGAAATGGGCGATGGCATAGTATTCTTCATTTTTTACGATTGTGCCGTTGGGATTAATAGTCACTACACCACGGCAATTATCGCAACCATTATTGGTGGGGCCATCGTTTTCATCTAAGGCCAAATTCCAAAGCAAAGCATTTTTTGACCAATTATTGGCAGTACCAATAAAGATATTGGACATATTCCATTTTAAATTATCGGAAAAATTAGTGGCCCAACGCCCACCTGATATTTCAGTAAAGTACACCCCTTTATCTCCAAATTTGTTATGAACAGTACTCATTGCACTTACATTGCCGCCGTAAGCATGAAATGCCGTTCCAGCTACAAATTTCCTAGCTTCGGGATCATCAAGTATTGAAATGGGATAATCGGGCCGATCCCAATTATGATCATAAATTAAAATTTTTGTTGGTACACCGTTCTCTTGAAATTTAGGACCTAAATGATTTTTAATAAATGCCGTTTGCTCTGCGGCTTCCATCAACATGGAAGGGTATGCGGCTTCATGCAGTGGCTCATTCTGAATCGACAAGGCATCAATGGTAATACCATGCATCTTGTAAGCATTTAGGTATTTTAAAAAATAATCGGAATAGGTACTATACCACTCTGGTTTTAATTTTCCACCACCCAGTTTTTGGGACGTTTTCATCCATGCGGGAGCCGACCAAGGTGTGGCCATTATTTTAATATTTGGTTGTATTTCCAAAATGTTTTTCAAAACTGGAATAATATCTTCCTCGTCTTTGGAAATACTAAATTTTAGTAAAGCAGGATCTGTTTCGCCTTCCAGTAGGTCGTTGTAGGTATAGTTACTTAATGAAAAATCCGAGGCTCCCATCGTAATTCGCAAATAACTGATGCCAATGCCAGTGTCTGTATTGAACAGCTCTTGGAGTAAAGATGCTCTTTGGGCTTGACTTAATTTTTGGTGGATCAAATATGCCGCTGAGCCAGTAAGCGCCGCGCCATATCCATCTACCTCCTGCAATTTTTGGTTGAAATCAATAGTCACTTCATTGGTCAGTTGTTGCTGCTGAGTGGCATAAATAGGGACTGGATTTTGTTTTTCTAAGAGTTTAACTTTATCGCCAGTGGTAACCCACACGGTTGCATTCCCGATCGCGGTAGTATCGGTAGGGTTGGGAGTTTCACTATTGGAAGTACTGCATGCAGCGGCCATTAAACACAAATGAAGTAAAATGACATACGATAAAATAGTTTTCAAATCTATAAGCGGTTATTAGTAGACTAAGAGCATTTACGAAACGCAACAAATTACTTCTTTCTGTTATTTTGGGGCTACCTATTGCGAGGAATGTATCAATACGGTTTGTCGCACGCGAGGTATCCCTACCATATTGGCCTTATTTCCTTCGAAAAATAAACGAAACAAATCAATCTTTAAAATTTAAACAACCCTTCCAGTGATGACTGGTATTGGTAGCGTTGAAATTAAAACTTTTTAATGTGAGTCAAATTAAGTATTCTCTAAGTAAATCGTTTTTCAGATTGACTACCTTTGCTACTTAATTCATGGAATAAACGATTCCTGAATTTATATTCAAATTAAAAGTTGAGAAGGGGTTCACTACCCTCCGATTATACATTATGTCAAAGTCAGAAACTACACCCGACGGCCAATCGCCATTCGCAGTAAAAAAAATCAGTAAAGAAGGTCTTAAAATCACACTCAAATTATTTAGATACCTACTTCCTTATAAAGTTACTTTTATTACTGGACTTGTCTTTTTAATACTATCTACCGGGACTTCCTTGGTATTTCCGAAACTCATCGGTAGCATCATCGAGGTAATAGAAGGGAAGTCCAATTATACGATCAATGAAATAACAGGTTTCTTGTTTTTTATTCTTGTCTTCCAAGCCATTTTTTCATTTTTCCGAATCTACCTTTTTACTCAAGTAAGTGAATGGTCGATGACGGATATCCGCAGTGATGTTTTCAGCAAAATTATTACGCTCCCGATTTCCTTTCTTGAGCAACGGCGCGTGGGAGAGTTGACTAGCCGTATCACTTCTGATGTGGGGCAATTGCAAGGCTTATTGTCTTTTACCATAGCCGAAATGTTCCGACAAGTGGCCACGCTGGTAGTTGGTATTGCCATTCTGTTTTATACTTCCTGGAAATTAACGTTGTTTATGCTGGCCACCTTTCCAGTGTTGGTGGTTGCCTCAGTTTTTTTTGGACGCTATATGCGCCGACTTTCCAAAAAAGCACAGGACGAACTTGCAGCAGCGAATGTAGTCGCCGAAGAAACCTTGCAGTCGGTAAATGTAGTGAAAGCCTTTACCAATGAAGAGCTAGAATCCACCAGATACAAGACCATATTAAACAGAGTAGTGGAGCTATCTCTCAAAGCAGCTCGATTCCGGGGTGGGTTTGTGTCATTCGTTATTTTTGCCATTTTTGGTGGTATTGTTGGGGTCGTTTGGTATGGTGCAGGTCTGGTTCAATCTGGTGAATTTGGGCTCGCCGACCTATTTACTTTTATACTATATACTACTTTTATTGGTGCTTCTATCAGTGGAATGGGAGATTTGTATGCGCAGATCAACAAAACTGTTGGTGCGTCAGAAAGGCTTTTTGAAATACTGGAAGAACCTGCTGAAATCAATTTCGAAGAAAATAAAAATATACCTTCCATTCCTGTGGTAGGAAATATAACTTACGAAAATATCCATTTTTCCTATCCTTCGCGTTCCGACTTACCGGTGCTAAAAGGGATAAATCTGGATATAAAAGCCGGTGAAAAAATCGCATTGGTAGGATACAGTGGTGCGGGGAAATCGACCATTATTCAATTGTTAATGCGGTTTTATAATTACGACGCTGGAAATATAAAAGTCGATGGGCGACCAATTACCGAATTTGGCGTTACAGATTTACGAAATAATATCGCCATTGTGCCTCAGGAAGTAATGCTTTTTGGAGGAACTATTATGGAGAATATAAGCTACGGAAAGCCTGATGCAAGCAAAGAAGAAATATTTGATGCTGCCAGAAAAGCACATGCATTAGAATTTATTGATACCTTTCCAGAAAAATTTGAAACCATAGTGGGTGAAAGAGGTATCAAGTTATCCGGTGGACAGCGTCAAAGAATTGCTATTGCAAGAGCTATCTTAAAAGATCCCAAAATATTAATTTTAGATGAAGCAACTAGTTCGCTAGACGCAGAGTCGGAGAAATTGGTGCAGGTAGCTTTGGATGAACTGATGAAAAACAGAACTACCATTGTTATCGCTCACCGGCTGGCAACCATACGAAAAGTGGATAGTATTTATGTGATTCGTGAAGGCCAAATTGCAGAGTCAGGCACGCATCAGGAACTAATCACAGTCCCTAATGGACTTTATGCCAACCTTATAAAACTGCAATTTGAAGAAGCAAGTAATGTATAATGAACGAAAATAAAGAAGAAATTAACCCGAAGTCCTATTTTGAGTCGGCTATAAAACTAGCCAAAGACGTTGAGCAACAGGCGCAAAAGAAATTCAACCTTTTAGCCTCTTTGAGAATCCTTTCCTTTATTGGCATGGTAGCCATCGTCTGGTTTGCTTTTGGTAGTTACCAGTGGGAATCCGTTATCGCATTACTAATTTTGGTAACCCTATTTTTGGTATTAATGCGCTATCAACAGCGAGCAAGGATAAAAAGAGATTTTCAAAGAAATATCCAAACCATTAATAATGACGAAATAGGAAGGCTAAATTTAAAGTTTAGTCGTACGGAAAATGGTACTGAATTTCAGGATAAAAACCATCCGTACACTACGGATCTGGACATATTTGGCGATTTTTCGATTTTTAAATTATTAAACAGAACCCGTACCAGTGCGGGTGCTGAAAAGCTCGCGAAATGGCTTAAATACCCGGCACCTTTAGAGGAAGTTTTGATGCGCCAAGAAACGGCGAAGGAGCTTTCACAGGATACGCCATGGAGGCAAAACTGGGAAGCAGTCGCACTTTTACACCAAAAAGCCAATCAGAATATTGGTGCTCTCAGGGTTTGGGCCAAGGGAACACTCGCGCCCGATCTAAAATCTGCTCTTATTTGGCGGTATTTTCCGATAGTAACCGGTTTAGTGGCCATTTTAATCATTGCAGGAATATTGCCGGTTTGGACTCTTATATTTAGCTTGGTTTGGCATTTGGTACTGTTACGCCGGTATTTAGCAACTGTTCAAAACCTAGCTCAAACTTCTACCGACCTGGGGAAGACATTGCTAAGTTATGCCGATTTGTTAGAACTTGTAGAAACCGCTCCTTTCAAATCCCGTTGGTGGCATAACAGGCTCGATACAGCGAAGAATTCTAGTCTCCAAATGCGCCGTTTGGGTACTATTTTTGACAGGCTTGATTTTAGAAATAACCCTTATTTTTCAATTTTAATTGGTATTCCTACCATGTGGGACCTACAATGTATTGCGGGACTTGAAGCATGGAAGTTAAAAAATCAGGATCAGTTAGACGGTTGGCTTGAGGTAATCGCCGACTCCGAAGCGATGTTAAGTATTGGCGGTTTTCAATATGCCAATCCGCAATACGTAGTTCCTGAAATTACCTGGGACAACCATTTGGAAATTGAAGCAAATGAACTTGGTCATCCACTGATAGGAAATCACAACAAGATCACCAACAACTTTAAAATGTCTGACATTGGCACAACCATCCTGATTACAGGGTCGAATATGTCAGGAAAAAGTACGTTTTTACGAACATTAGGTCTAAATATTATTTTGGCACAAACAGGTGCAGTAGTGTGTGCTAAAAAGCTTAACTGCGCACCGATGCGAGTATTTAGCAGCATGAGGACACAGGATTCTCTTGAAGAAAGCACTTCTTCCTTTTACGCAGAACTAAAAAGATTAAAGCAACTACTAGAATATGCCGGCGAAGCCAACAAGCTTCCTGTTTTTTATCTCTTAGATGAAATTTTGAAGGGTACCAATTCCGCTGACCGTCATAAAGGGGCAGAGGCTTTAATCAAACAATTACATCACAAAAATGCCTCTGGATTGGTTTCTACACATGATTTGGAACTTGGAGAGTGGGGAGTTGAAAAGTCATTTGTTCAAAATTATCATTTTAAGTCCGACGTGATAAACGGACAGCTTGACTTTGATTATAAGCTACAAACAGGAATTTGTAAAAGTTTTAATGCCTCAGAATTGATGCGTATGATGGGAATCGAAATTGAGCGATAATTTTTTAAAACCGGTAATGTAATCTCAATTTCTAATCTTATCCGTCCTTTTACGTAACTTTGGAGTTCAAATTTTCGTTGTTATCCTGAAACGCGCTTTTGAAAGACCCAAAGGTAGATACCAAAAAGTCGAAATTTAGAATTGAAAAAGAAATCATAACGCTTACAAATAAACCTGAATGGAAGTATTAATTATGGCAGGACAGCTCATTTTGGGCTTGTCAATTTTAGTAGGATTACACGAATGGGGCCACATGGCAGCAGCAAAAATGTTTGGAATGCGTGTAGAAAAATTTTTCATTGGCTTTCCACCCAAGATTTTTAGCTTCCAAAAAGGTGAGACAGAATACGGAATCGGAGCAATACCGTTGGGTGGCTTTGTGAAAATTTCTGGGATGATAGACGAATCCATGGATACCGATGCGCTCAACAAAGAGCCTCAGCCATGGGAGTTTAGAAGTAAACCAGCATGGCAGCGATTGGTAGTGATGCTAGGCGGTATTATTGTGAACGTAATAGTGGGTATCATCATTTTTATAGCTATTGCTTACAGTGAAGGTGAAACATATCTCACTAGTACTGAGGTAAATAAAAGAGGGATTGTAGCTAGCGAATTGGCACAGGAAATTGGTATTAAAACGGGCGATAAAATCGTAAAAGTGAATGGGAAACCTTACCAGTATTTCCGTGATGTAATTGGTTCAGATGTTTTTCTGGGTTCCAACAGCTCGTATACCATTGATAGAAATGGGCAGGTGATAGAGGTAGATATCCCCAATAACCTCATTGAAAAACTTTCAGACTCCGAGACAAAAGGTAGTTTTGTGCGCCCGCTTGAACCTTTCAAAATAGGAGAAGTGCAGCTTGGGTCACCAGCCGCCGCCGCAGGTCTCCAAATTGAGGATCAAATAATTGCTATAAACGGCAAGCCTATTCAATACTTTAATGAGTTACAGGATGCACTGGCTACCTTAAAAGACAAGCCAGCTGCCCTCGAAGTTTTAAGAGGCAATGAAAAGAAAACCTTAAACCTGATCGTGAGCGAAGATGGAACCATTGGTTTCATGAAAGTGAGTTTGCTTAACTTCACTAGGGTGGACTACACCTTGCCCGAAGCGGTTGCAGTAGGTACACAGGATGCTTTTGCGGTAGTTTATAACAATATTAAAGGTTTTGGTAAGATATTCAGAGGAGATGTATCTCCATCGAAAGCCATAAGTGGCCCTATTGGAATTGCGCGTATGTTTGGTGGTGTTTGGGATTGGAGCCGTTTTTGGTTCCTTACTGGATTGCTTTCCATGGTGCTTGCATTTATGAATGCACTGCCTATCCCTGCACTCGACGGTGGACATGCCGTGATACTGTTATACGAAATTGTTTCAGGTAGAAAACCTTCGGATCAATTCCTTGAAAATGCTCAAAAAGTGGGTATGGTATTATTATTAGGTCTCATGGCCTTTGCCATTTTCAACGATGTTTGGAAGGCAATTTTTTGAGTTATAAAAATTTAATGTATAAGACAATGAAAATAGTAAATAAGTACATGCTCAAATATGTAACTTTCTTACTATTTTCATTTTTTTTGTTAATTGTATCCGCTGCTACTCCAAAACATGCCTACCACGTAAGTGTGACGCAAATGCAGTATAATGCTGCTGAAAAATCGTTGGAGGTAAGTATCCGCATATTTACGGATGATCTGGAACGGACACTTTCAGAAAATAATAACATGCGACGTTTTGTCATTACCAATAATGATCAAAATAATAGCTATGTTGAAAAGTATATTAAGAAAAATTTTGTTATCACAGACAAAAAACAGCAAGTAAGATCCGTCAAGTTCTTGGGAAAAGAAGAAGAAGCCGATGCTACTTGGGTTTATTTGGAAGTCCCTTTGGATCAAGGAGTTGAAGGTGCTGTTCTGACGAATAGTATCTTGTTAGACGTATTTGCCGACCAAGTGAATATGACTAATTTGAAATACAACGCTACAAAAAAAACTTACTTGTTTAAAAAAGGACAAACCACATTGCTGCTATAGGAAGGGCTATTGTGGAACTGTCAACTATGTTTTGGCATAGCTATTTTGTTTGTATAACCCTTTATTTGAACAGTCTTTATTTATTAATTGGGACATGATTATCTGTCACAATGACAGAACGCCTATGAAATTTGAACCTTCTGACTTATATAGTCGACTACTAGTATCCGATGATGACTTGGATAGTCTTGAAATAGTACCCCTTGGTGGACCCGAAGGATCTGATGAACCTCTTGAACTTCCGAATGAACTTGCCATACTGCCTATTAGACAAACCGTGCTTTTCCCAGGGATGGTAATACCGGTTACGGTGGTTCGCCAGAAGGCAATCCGGCTGGTTAAGAAAATATATCGTAATTCCGATATAAATCTAAGGATATTAGGTGCCGTTACACAGGCTAAGCCTAATAAGGAGGATCCAGGACCAGACGATTTATATAAAGTGGGTACTGTTGCCCAAATATTAAAAATGATCACTTTGCCAGATGGTAATGTAACCATTATTGTGCAAGGTCGGCAACGTTTTGAAATCAACTCTATTGTTAGTGATGAGCCTTATATAACTGCTAGTATTGCAGCCATTGAGGATGCGTTCAGTAATGCTTCTAAAAAGGAGTCGAAGGCCCTTTTGCAGTCTTTGAGAGACGGAGCTCATAAAATAATGAAATTGAATCCTGAAATTCCTCAGGAAGCACGCATTGCACTGGATAATATTGAAAGTCCGATATTTTTGATTCACTTTTTGTCGTCTAACATTAATGTAGAGGTGGCCGACAAGCAAAAACTTTTGGAAGAAAAGAACGGGCATAAGCAGGCCAATTTGCTGCTGCAATATATGTTGCGAGATATTGAAATGCTTGAACTGAAACGCGAAATTCAGTCCAAGGCGAGCTCGGATATTGACCAACAGCAACGTGACTATTACTTGCGTCAACAGATAAAGGTATTGCATGATGAGCTAGGAATGGACAGCCCTGAAAGGGATTTGGACGAAATTAGACTCAAAGCCGTTCAAAAAAATTGGAGCCAAGAGATTCAGACACATTTTGAAAAGGAGCTTTCCAAGTTGCAGCGGATTAATCCGATGGCACCCGAATACCCCGTAACCATGAACTATCTGGAAACGTTGGTAGACTTGCCTTGGGGAGAATATTCCAAAGATAATTTTGACCTGAATAGGGCACAGAAAGTTTTAGATGCCGATCACTTTGGTCTTGAAAAAGTAAAAGAACGTATCATTGAATATTTGGCCGTTCTAAAGCTTAAAGGAAACCTTAAGGCGCCAATACTTTGTTTGTACGGCCCTCCTGGAGTAGGGAAAACCTCCTTAGGGAAATCGGTAGCCAAAGCACTTAACAGGCAGTATATCCGCATGGCATTGGGTGGGGTTCACGACGAAGCCGAAATCCGTGGCCACCGAAAAACTTATATCGGTGCTATGCCTGGTAAGGTTATTCAAAATATTAAAAAAATAGGTACTGCCAATCCCGTATTTATACTGGATGAAATAGATAAGGTAAGTTCGGATTACCGAGGCGATCCTTCTTCGGCGCTATTAGAAGTGTTGGATCCGGAACAAAACTCGTCGTTTACAGATAATTACCTAGAAGTAGAATACGACTTATCAAAAGTTTTGTTCATTGCCACTGCCAATTCATTGGATACCATACACCCTGCGCTACGCGATAGGATGGAAATCATTGAAATGACGGGGTATACTATTGAAGAAAAACTACAGATAGCCAAAAAGTATTTGGTTCCGAAGCAAAGAAAGGATCACGGACTAAAAGGCACTGATATCAAAATAGATGATGCTGCTCTTCTAAAAATTATTGAAGGCTATACCCGGGAATCAGGAGTTCGTAATTTGGAACAAAAAATTGGTACGGTGGTTCGTAAAATTGCAAAATCAGTTGCGATGGAGCAGGAGTATGCAAAAAGCGTTAAAGCGGACTCTGTAGAAAAGTTACTTGGTGCCGAAATTTTTGACAAAGATTTATACCAGGACAATGATTTTGCGGGAGTGGTAACAGGGCTTGCGTGGACTTCGGTAGGGGGTGAAATATTATTCATAGAAACCAGCCTTAGCCGTGGTAAAGGGAATCTTACTTTATCAGGACAACTGGGCGATGTAATGAAGGAATCGGCAGTGGCGGCTTTGTCCTACCTAAAAGCCAATGCCGACCGTCTGGGAATTGATTATAGGATCTTTAACCATTACGATTTGCATGTACATGTTCCTGCTGGAGCAGTGCCAAAAGATGGGCCTTCTGCGGGGGTTACTATGGTAACTTCCATGGCTTCGATATTTACCCAAAGAAAAGTGAAACCCTATATTGCAATGACGGGTGAAATTACGCTTCGTGGTAAGGTATTGCCAGTTGGAGGCGTAAAAGAAAAAATATTAGCAGCACGTAGAGCAGGTGTGAAAGAAATTATCTTGTGCGTTAAAAACCGTAAAGATGTGGAGGAAGTGCCAGCGAACTATATTAAGGAGTTGTCGTTCCATTATGTAGATCAAATTGATGAAGTGTTGAATTATGCACTGCTTCCAGATAAGGTTAAAAATCCCACTATTTTTGTGTTCCCCGACGAGTCCAAAGAAAAGGAAACAAAGGAATTGGCCAGTTAATTTTGTCCATTTAAATTACAAGATAAAAAACTTATTACGACTGGTTTTGTAGGTAGGCCTTTGTAATCATAAAAACCAAACAAGCAATCTGCTTGAAAATTGATTTAAAAAAAGATTTGACAGCCGACTGCCTATTGTAATATTTAAAAAGTAATGATAAGACCCAAGAGACATCAGCAATGGTGTCTCTTTTTTTAGGGGTTTCAAACGAGTTGTTGCGTCGTATTGTAGTAACTGTATTCAATATTATCCATGTCACTACCAAAACTTTCAGCTGACTTACTTAAACAACGGCCAGAGCTACTTCCAAGTCACGAAGCATTATCGACTTTGCCCGAAAAAATATTACAATTCGGAACAGGCGTATTGCTTAGAGGATTGCCTGATTATTTTGTAAATAAAGCAAACCAAGAAGGGATTTTCAACGGAAGAATTGTAGTTGTAAAATCAACCGCCGGCGGTGGTACCGATGCCTTTAAGAACCAAAATAGCTTGTATTCTCATACTATTCGGGGAATTGAAAATGGACAACAGGTTGATACCACTATCATTAATTCAGCCATCAGTCGCACTATTAACGCTAATAATGATTGGCAGGAAATATTGAAATGTGCTAGTAATCCGGATATGAAAATCGTGGTTTCTAATACCACAGAAGTAGGGATTCAGTATGTAGAAGATGATTTAACGGCTAATCCACCCGTATCTTTTCCCGGAAAACTAACTGCTTTTTTACTTGCAAGGTATCAGGCTTTTAATGGTAGTGAAGAGGCGGGCATGGTAATAATTCCTACAGAGCTTATCATTGATAATGGTAATAAACTTAAAGACATTATACTCAAACATGCTTCCACGCATGATTTGGACAAATCGTTTATTCGTTGGATTGAAGAGTCTAACTACTTCTGTAGCTCTTTGGTGGATCGCATTGTACCGGGCAAGCCCAATGCAGAAACGATTGCTGAACTTACCACAAAAAATGGTTTTGAAGACGATTTAATTATTGTTTCGGAAGTATATCGTTTATGGGCCATTCAGGCGGATAGCCCTCAGGTAAGCGAAATTTTAAGTTTTGCCCAAGCAGATAGCGGGGTGGTCATCGCTCCCAATATTGATCAGTTCCGAGAATTAAAATTAAGGTTATTGAACGGTACACATACTTTGGCATGCGGCTGGTGCTTCATGAACGGACAAGATACTGTTCGGGAAAGTATGGAAACAGAATCTGCGGCAAACTATATTGCGGATGTGATGTTAAAAGAACTGGCACCGGCTATTCCATTCCATGTGGAGCAATCAATAGCACAAGAGTTTGGAAACCAAGTTTTGGATCGTTTCAGAAACCCTTATATACGCCATTTGCTAGTGGATATAACTGTGCAATATACGGCCAAAATGAAACTCAGAAATGTGCCAACACTTTTGAATCATTACCGAAAATTTGAAACGGTACCTCCACTTATTGCAAAAGGTTTCGCCGCATTCTTGCGTTTTATGAAGCCAGTAGAACAAACCGAAGGTAAATACTTTGGAGAAAGAAATGGGGAGAAGTATCCAATTCGTTGTGATTCTGCAGCCTATTTCGAACAGGAATGGAATGATGCTAGTTCTACAGATGCACTTGCGGAGGCAGTATTGGGTGACCAAGAACTTTGGGGAGTAAATCTTACAACCCTTCCTGGGTTTGCAGAAGCTGTTAAAGCAAGCTTAGCGCAGTATCAATAAGTTCTTATTCCTATGATGGAAGATACAAAAGCGGGTGCTCCACTATATGTGAAACACCCGCTTTTAAGTTTTTTTTTATATTTATTTCTCAGGTCTTGCCTTTGCGGGGTCTATTACGGTTTCTAATCTGCTCACGGCGGATGTTCCAAAATAGCCTAGTGCCTTAGGGCCGTTAGGATTACTATTCACAACATTCGTCAAAACGTTTGTCATGGGAGTTGCGAAAATGCCACCGTTGGAGGTTTGATCTCTAACTTGAGAAAGAAAATCATAAGCTTCAGTGGTAATGCTGTGCAGCTCTACACCTATTTTAACGCCTGCTAAATACAGCGAATCTGTGGTGATGGATTGGCGAAGGGGTAAGATAAAGATCATACCATCAGAGGGGGCACCCGCACCGAAAGCGGCATCGTAAGCTACTGAAATACTAGTGGGGTCGCTGGTTTTAACGGCTCCATTTATCACAGGTTTTATCCAGTAAGTATCCCCTTCACCCACAAAGTCTCGTGCATAAAATTGAGCTACATAACCCTCTTTGGGGCCATTGTCTGGAGTAAATGGTAATGTTTCTTTTTGGTAGACCAAAGAATCTACGGTAGGAACTCTTTTTATTTCATTGATAGCCGTAAACTTGTCGGTTCCATTTTGGATAGAAAGCGTATAGCTTCGTCCCACGTGGCCCAATGTTACAGAATCACTTCCCCATTCATATCGGCCATCTTTATTGGCATCAGTAAATTCAAATACATTGCCTAGGTCATCAGTAACCGTAACCGTTGCATTTAAGATAGGCGC
Organism: uncultured Dyadobacter sp.; assembly: GCA_963976315.1. Taxonomy (GTDB): domain Bacteria; phylum Bacteroidota; class Bacteroidia; order Cytophagales; family Spirosomataceae; genus Dyadobacter. The sequence continues at coordinate 4,402 of CAXBLH010000042.1, read as the reverse complement.
TCCATGGGTATATTCAAAATACGGGGCAGACCAACTTAATCTTATGGACTGCACACCGGGCTGATTGGTGATCCAGCCATCTACAACGAGTTGCTTGGGTGCATTGGCCACTGTAAGGTCAATCACATCTTCACAGCCTGTGAGTACCCATAAAGCTGGAAAAAGGAGAATCAGTGCTCTTTTAAAAAAAAATCGTATTGGTTTCATATGAATTTTCAATAACAATGGGGTTATAAAAACACCTTAAAATTTAAAGTTGTAAGTGATTGCAGGGATAAAATTGCCGATAACAGAATACTTAATGGCTTCCGTCTTTAAACGATCATCTTGGTTGATTCGAGTGTACACAGAGAAAGGATTTCTGCGATTATATACATTGTAAACGGAAAATACCCATTCACCCTCGCCTGTCCCGAATAGCTTTCTTTTCGCTTTTAAGGTAGCTGCAAAGTCCAGTCGGTGGTATGCCGGGATGCGGCTATTATTGCGTTTATTTTCATAGTTATTACCAATAGGCCAAGAGTTATACACATAGCGGCTATTTGGGAAAGTGGCTGGTGTACCTGATGTAAAAGTAAAATTGCTAGACAGTGACAGCCGTGGTTTTAACTCATAAATGGCTACCGCCGTAAAATTATGAGGCTTATCAAATCGTGCTGGAAACCAGTCACTGTTATTAATCGTCTCTACTTTTCGCTCTGTTCTGGATAGCGTATAGCTTATCCAGCCCGTCAATTTTCCCTTATTTTTCTTTAAATAGAACTCCGCTCCATAGGCTCTACCATTTCCAAATAGAAGGTCACCTTCTACGTAAGAATTGAGAAGCAAACTAGAACTTGGAACATAATCGATTTGATTATATAATTTTTTATAATACACTTCCACCGATGCCTCATAGGTATTGTCCTTAAAATTTTGGAACCAGCCAAGTGCTACTTGATCCGCTTTTTCAGGCTTGATAATAGAGGAACTTAGTGTCCACACATCCAATGGGGAACTTGCGGCGGTATTAGAAAGTAAATGCAAATATTGCGATGTACGGTTATAGCTGGCTTTAATGGAGGTGCTGGAAGAAACGCTATAGTTTATTGAAAACCGAGGCTCCCAGTTATCATAGGTATTGATCACATCACCCTTTTTATAGACATTACCCGGTAGGATAGGTAGTTTTCTTTGGCCAGGGGTGAGTTCCAAAAATTCATATTCGATACCTGGCCCTGTATTTCTAAAAAAGCTATATCTGATACCGTATTGTAAGGCAATTTTATCGCCAAGTTTTTGCTCATTTCCGATGTACAAAGCCGACTCGTCCGCATACCTTGGTTCTAAGCTAATGTTTGATTCTTCTCCTTCAGAAACTGCAATGGCCTTGCCAGGACGAGAATCATATTTGATGTATTGTCCCCCAAAAGTAAGCTGGTTGTTAGGAGTTAAATAATAAGTGAAATCTGGTTTTATACTGGTGCTAATTATCTTCGATTTCCAGTCAAAACGATCTGCTGCATTTTTGTCATTTTGGTTCTGCCCCAGGGAGTAATCATAATTACTATAAAAGGCTGTCAAGTTCATAAAGAGCTTATTGGAAAAAATATGATTCCAGCGACCGGTAGCAGTAGCGTTCCCCCATCCAAAACCAAAGTCTCCACCTCCAAATACATCTTTGCCAAAGTATCCCGAAGCAAAAAAAGTATCCTTGTTTCCAAGCCTATAATTCACCTTAGCGGTAAGGTCATAAAAGTTGAACTTTGAATCCCGTAGGTCTTTTTTCAAGAAAGGCTTGGCAAGAATATCGATATAGGATCGTCTGGCGGCCACAATAAAGGAGCCTTTGCCTTCTGAAAAAGGCTGCTCGTAGGTTAGCCTAGAGAATATAGTACCAATCCCGCCGTTTATTTCCCGCTTCTTGGAGTTTCCTTCTTTCATTCTTACATCCAATATGGAGGAAATTCTACCACCGTACTGCGCGGGAATACCTCCTTTAATCAGTTTTACGTCTTTTACTGCATCTGGGTTGAATACCGAAAAGAAGCCAAATAAATGGGAAGAGTTATACACTGGTGCTTCATCGAGTAATACTAAGTTTTGGGATACATCACCTCCACGGACATTAAAACCAGAGGCACCCTCACCAACGGTGGTCACGCCCGGTAAAAGCTGAATACTACGGATCAAATCAACTTCTCCTAGTAGAGCGGGCATTTTTCGGATAGTTTTCATTTCAACCTTATTTACCGACATTTCGATACTGCGGACATTTTCATCTTCCTTACTGGTAGTAATAGTAACTTCCTTAAGTTGCTCACTTTCATCAGCCATTTCGATATTCACCGTTCTGTCTTCCGATAAGTTGGTCGGTTTGGTTATTTTTTCATATCCGATATAGCTATAAACTATATTGTAATTACCGGCTGGCAGGGTGATAGAGTAAAACCCATAGGTATTGGTAGTAACGCCGGTTTGAGCTTCACGAACATACACGGAAACCCCAATAAGGCCTTCGCCATTTTTGGCATCTTTCACGTAGCCACTAATGGTGTTTTTTGCTTGCTGTGCTAGTGAATAAGGGGTGGGGGATATAAGTTGCAGTACTAAATACAGGAGGAGTATTTTAATTTTCATTGGCTTGAGTTTTATTATTATTTTAAGTTTATCAAATTATGGAAAAATGACAATCATAAGACGTTATTCCCCTAAGGGTATGATGTATTTTATTGTAATACCTGCAAATCAACTAGAAATGAACGGAATTAACACCATAAAAATGATAAGCCTTCCAAAATCTACAACGAATGGAAAAATAGCAACTTGAATTGAAAAAAATAATTTATTGCTTTTTCAAGAAATGGGTGTAACACTACCAATATCAGGGCACTCTGAGAGTAATTGACTGGTTGTTTTTTGAAGAACTGGGTGAAGGAAATTTGGTATCAAATCGTTGAGGGGCTCCAATGTAAACCTGCGTTCCTGTAAGCTAGGGTGAGGTATCACTAGGTGCGGTGAGTTTACAATCAGGTCCGCAAAATAAAGTATATCTATGTCAATGGTTCGTGCTCCCCAACGAACATAACGAACCCGTCCCAACTCTATTTCGATTTCAAGTATAGTTTTCAAGACTTGCTCGGGCGACCGATCCGTCTCCATTTCTATTACTTGATTTACAAATACGGGCTGGTCAAGCACCCCCCACGGACTGGTTTCGTAGTACGGAGACTCCTGCGTAATCCTTCCGATTCTCTGGGCAATATTTACTTTTGCCTCTTTTAAAATCGGTAACCGATCTCCTAAATTGGAGCCCAGCAAAAGAAATACTTTTTTCAATGTATCAGGTGGTTTAATACGCTTGTGGGAGTGCAGTGGAAGATACACGAGAAAAAGGGACCACCTAATGTAGATAGTCCCTTCCTAATAAATTCGTATAATTTCTTAGAACGTAAGCGTACCTTTTTCGTAAGCCTTCTGAATAGTAGGTTCTATACCATTCTTGTTGATCGTACGAAGGGTAGATGCTGCTACTCTTAACGTAACCCATTCGCCTGTTGAGGGAATGAAAAAACGTTTCTTTTGTAAATTCGGGAAGAATTTACGCTTTGTTTTATTGTTAGCGTGAGAAACATTATTTCCAACGCGTGTTCTTTTTCCTGTTATTTGACAAACCTTAGCCATATCCTTATCAATTTTTCCAAATGAGGGTGCAAATATGCACCATTTTATTTTTAAGAGCAAACTTTATCCAATAAAATTTACCATTTTACCAATGAACACGGAACCCAACTCCATGAATATTCTCAATTTTAAATGCTGGATCCCCAGATAGATACTTTCGTAACCTAGAAATAAAAACATCCAGACTTCTGCCCATAAAGTAATCGTCATCGCCCCAAATGGCTTTTAAGACTTCTTCTCTTTTAATTACTGTTTCACGGCGTTCTACGAGGTATTTCAATACCTCTGCTTCTCGGAAGGTGAGATTCTGGACATCGTCGCCCAGTTTTAAGGTAAGTTTTTGAAAGTTGAATTCGTGTGGGCCTATTGTTATTTCTCCTGGATTACTCGTTTCAGTCTTTTGTCCTACACTTCTTCTCAAAAAAACTTCGATCCGTAGCCTTAGCTCTTCAATACTAAAAGGCTTAGTGATGTAGTCATCAGCTCCTAATTTAAGACCTCTAATTTTATCCTCCTGCATGGTTCTGGCAGTCAGAAATAATATCGGGATATGCGTATCTTGTTCACGGACATTTTGCGCAAGGGTAAATCCGTCCATTTTTGGAAGCATTATGTCAAAAACGCAGATGTCAAAATGTTCCTCTCCAAATATTTTTAAGGCTGCATGTCCATCCAATGCATGAACAAGTTCATAATCAAATTGTTCCAGACTGTCTTTTGTCGCAAACGCCAAATTTGG
>CAXBLH010000041.1:0-20478 GCA_963976315.1 uncultured Dyadobacter sp. | reverse complement strand
CCGTTTTTACTGGGACCAATCTTACTTGCTTCGACGTAGATAAACACGAGCTTTATATTGGCACAAATTCCGGCTATTTTATTTTGGATGCGGGAAGTTTTCAGGAAATTAGGCCACTTACCAATAATCTCCCAGTTCCTGATATATCGACCATTGCCAGCATTAATGGGAAATTGTGGTTTGGTACTGCTCTTGGTGCCTTTATGTTAAAAGAAGATGGTAAGTTCAATTATTATTATGGTGAACGCTGGTTTCCAAATAACAAAATCATACAAATTTGTGCGGGTGAAGGGAATAATGTACTGATACTGACCCAAGGGGGATTAGGTGACATTCATTTCGACCCTATGACGCTTGAACAAAAAGCGCTTGTTTATGAAAGACAGGTGCGATTGAGACATATACGCTATGGTTTCAATTGTGATATCTCCACGCTTTCAAATGGGGATTTGGCTACTTATAAAATGGGGCACCGGGCTAGTGATAATTTATGGACTTCCATGTACTTAGCGAGTCAATTGTTCCGCTATAAGGTGACTGGCAGCCAAGAAGCCTTACAGAATTGTCTGGAATCTTTTGAAGCAATGGAGCGTCTATTCGAAATTACTGGCATGGAGGGTTATTTTGCCCGTGGCTTCGAAAGAAGAAGGGAAGCTGAATCTAATAAATCTGCAATGGATCAGCTACCAGCCAAGGATTGGGCGCATGCAAAGGACGAAGAATGGGAATGGCACGGTACTACCAGCAGTGACCAAACGGTAGGTCAAATGTTTAGTTTGACACTTTTGGCTGAATATATGGAGGGAGATGTAAAGAAACGAGCCATTAACCTGATCGATAAATTAATGACCAATATTATTAATAATGACTGGTATCTCATTGATTTTGATGGAAAACCCACCCTTTGGGGGAAATGGAATCCTGAATATGTTAATGGTTTTCCGACAAATGTAGGAGACAGAAAACTCAATTCGTCCAACATTATTGGTTATTTACAAACTGCCTACCATTTTACAGGGAAAGAAATTTACAAAGAAAAGGCTCACGAGCTGATGTATAAACATGGCTACCTAGAAAACCTACTAAGACCCATGTCTCAAATTGGAAAAGCAGAAAAAGGCGCAGACGATTGGGCTAAAATGCTATCCGAAGGTTGGAATCATTCTGATGACGAAATGTATTTTCTAGCTTATTGGTGCCTATATCCTTATGCATTAGATCCCAAACTAAAAGCGCAGTACAAAACTGCTATACAACAACATTGGGAACTTGAACGTCCTGAAAAAGATGGTTTATGGAATATGTGCTACGGAATGACCGGAGCCAAGGAATTTGATTTGCAAGAATCCATTTGGTACCTAAAAGAGTTTCCTTTGGATATGATTGAATGGCAGGTGGTTAATAGTCATCGGAAAGATATCACATTTTTAAAACCAAATTTTAGAGGACAAACTACGGCGGAAATCCTTCCTCCCGATGAGCGACCCGGTCTAAAACACAACGGTAATTTATTTAAACTGGACCGCCAACAGAATGGTACCGGTGAATTGAGTGCTGGTCATAGTTTTTTACTACCGTATTGGATGGGGAGGTTTATTGGAGCCATTGGTAAAGGGGAATAAGATTGAAACCCTTGTTTTTCACGGTACACCAGCGCAATTATTTTTTTGTCAAGTAACAAAAATTAGCAACTTGTGTGCGGTTTGGTAGTGTGCAAATATTCATTTCTAAGTTTATCTACTATAAATCTTAATTATGCCCAGTTTTAGCGTATTTACCTTCTTTGTGCGATTTGTAAAAACAACACTCGGCTTACTAATTATATTTTCCGTTTCAGTACAGCTAACCTACGGTCAATCCCAAAAGGATGAATTTACTATTAGTATTTTTTGGCCGCCAGTGTGGAAACATACCAACGATGCGCAATACAAAACCCTAAGTGAATCTCATGTGGATTGTATCCAAAACGTGTCAAGTACGGATTTGAACACACTTGAAAAGAATATGAAAATGCTTGAATTGGCTCATAAGTACGGCATGAAAGTAATTGTTTCTGACCCTAGGATTAAGGAAGGAGAGGATGACATAAAAGCCATGGTGGCCGATTATCGGAATCATCCTGCAACATCCGGTTATTACATACGTGACGAACCAGATAGTGCACTGCTGGACTGGGCAATCAAGACATACCGTACCGTTGCAAAATTGGATCAGGACAAAATTCCTCATGTAAACCTATTTCCCGACTTTGCTGTAAAAAATTATGAGCATGACTATGTTGAACGTTGGATTGAAGGAGTAGGAGCGGAAAATTTGAAATATCTCTCTTACGATATATATCCATTTAAACGTCAAGGAAGATTCGAAAAGTCGTACTATAATAACATGGATATTATCCGAAGAGCAGGGCTTAAGTACGGGGTCAAAACATCCTGCTATTTTCAGTCATTCGGAATTGAGGGTATCTTCCGTCGACCTAATATCGATGAAATGCGCTTGAATGTTTATTCTAATCTGGCATACGGAATAAAAAATCCAGTTTGGTTTTGCTACGCCACACCTACTGGGCAGGGTGATCAGAAATTTATGAATTCCATCATCGATTCGTTAGGCCAAAAAACTGATTTATATGAACCCTTTAAGATGTTCAATTTCGAAATGAAGCAGTTAGGAAAAACCCTGATACATCTGGATGCCAAAGAGGTCTACCATTCTGGCGATAGTTTATGGATGGGAACCAAGTTGCCTCCAGCAGATTTTTTATGGAAACCCTTGGATACAACATCAGAGTTGATATTGAGCCTTATGGTCGACCAAAACAGTGCCACGCAATACATCATGGTGGTGAATAAGTCTTTTAAGGAAGGCGGTAAATTCACGTTCAAAATCCATGATTCTGTGAAAAAAATAGATGAAATTTCGAAGAAAACGGGTGATCCTGAGCGACTTCCTTTTCATACAAAAGAACAACTGTTTACGGATTCATTCTTACCCGGAGAAGGTAAATTGTATAGAATTCACGAATAGCTAAGCTTATATTATTCCTAAACAATTAACTATACCTTCCCTTCTGCGATGAGATTAAGAAACTACAAAAACAACTATTTTAGGTATGTAAACCTATTGCTATTTTTTTGCATAATATCATTTTGGAACTGCACCAACCATAATAGGTTAATATTTGAAGGAAAGAGCGACTATAAGATTTTTGTATCCAAAAAGGCTTCTGAGCCTGAAAAAATAGCGGCTAAGGAGCTTCAAAGCTATCTATTTAAGATAACCGATTATACCTTAGAAATAACAAATGAAACCCATCCCGGGCAAAAGTTAATTTATATAGGATTTGAAAACGCACCGAAATCCTTGTTAAAAGAGCTTAAAACGGAGGAGTTTGTGAATGAAGAATACATCATCCGATCCGATGGAACCCAATTGTTAATTGCTGGCGGAGGTACCCGAGGTACCTTATATGGGGTGATTGGGTATTTATCGGATTATCTTAACTGTCGATGGTATACCCGTGAAGTAGTAAAAACCCCCAAGCAAACCACCATTAAGCTTGATGAAATAGAAGATCGTCAGAAACCTACCTTTGTTTATCGAGAAGCTTGGTATCACGAAGCCTATGATCCACAATGGGCAATGCATAACCGGCTGAATCCTAGTATACGCCCCATTCCCGATTCGCTAGGAGGGAGCTATATCACCTTTCCTTTTGCGCATACTTTTATGCAACTAGTACCTTCCGAAAAATACTTCGCCAGCCATCCGGAGTACTTTGCAGAAGTGAATGGAAAACGCCTTCCCGGCCATCATATTCAGCTTTGTCTTACCAATAAGGAAGTGGTGGAAATTGCTACCCAGCAAGTTTTTCAATGGATTAAAGACCATCCAGAGGCAAATGTATTTTCGGTAGATCAAAGTGACGGTGAGGGTAATTGTGAATGTAAAAATTGCAAGGCAATAGACGATGCAGAAGGTAGTCCAGCAGGATCCTTACTCACTTTTGTAAACCAAATTGCCGATACAGTTGGGAAAGTATATCCAGAAATAAAGATTCAAACCTTTGCCTATGCTTATACAGAAGCCCCTCCAAAAAACATACGGCCTTTGGATAATGTAACCATACGGTTGTGTCATTATAATTACTGTTCGGCTCATTCCATGGACGGTTGTGATAATCACAAACCTTTTCGAGATCGATTTAATGAATGGAGTCGTATTTCCAAACGTATATCTATATGGGATTACTACACCGATTTTGCGCAATATTTGATGCCTTTTCCGAATTTCGAAACCTTCAAAAGCGATATTAAATGGTATGCCGATCGTGGTGTAGAAGGTGTTTTTGCGCAAGGCAACAATGTGCCCGCAAATGGCGGCGGTGAGTTTTCTGAACTAAGGGCATGGGTGTTTTCTCAACTTTTATGGAACGCCGACCGCGACGCTCAGGCATTAATCGACGAATTCGTGACCAATGTGTATGGACAGGCAGCACCCTATGTGAGTAGCTATATTCAACTGATGCATGATCAAGTAAAGACAGATAGTGTCCATTTTAGTATCTGGTCGCAACCGAATGAAGTTAATTATTTAAATGCCGTCTCTATACACAAAGCAGATAGCCTATTTAGTTTGGCTCATAAGGCTGTTGCGGGGGATAGCAACTTAACCAACCGGATAGAGCTGGCGTATTTGCCCATTTTATATACCAAATTGTACTTTTACTCCATTGGTGGTACTGCCAATTTGTCGAGAGAAGAAATGCCTGCAACGTTTTCAAGATTTAAAAAGATTATAGACAGGCACCAGATTACAGCCATGGGAGATATGGCCGATACCTATGGCAACCTTGGTAAGTTCATGGAAAATGTTAAAAATGCACCTACCTTCTATACGGATTGGTCGGTGATAGGCCCCTTTGAAAATACGGATCTAAAAGGATTATCCAGCATCTTTCCACCTGAAAAGGGAATTGATTTCAAAATAGATTATACAGGAATTGCTGGGCAAAAAATAAGGTGGAAAAAAACAGAAGATCGGTTTACAGGTTATATTGATTTTACCAAACAATTTTCTCCTGCTGAAAATGTAGTGGCTTATGCCTTCAAAACCCTTTCTTTACCCGAAGCACGGAACATGAAATTTGGTGTAGGAAGTAATGATGGTGTTCGGGTTTGGATCAATGGGAATTTGGTTTTGGATCGCCCCGTATCCCGAAAGGCAGAGCCCAATCAAGACTTGATTAACGTTCCAATGAACCAAGGAGAAAATTCCATTTTGGTCAAAGTAGACCAGCTAAAAAGAGCTTGGGGTTTTTATTTCAGTGAGTTATAAAAATAGGCTTTATACCGTACCGGGGTTACAATGGCTTTCTTGACACCAAAAAGAGAGCGAAGGAATAACTCCCTTCGCTCTCTTCAATTTGCTCTATTTATACTTAATCTCTTCGTCCCATTAGGAGGCTCACATAATAAAGCAGTGTAGCTAATGAACCTAAGGCAGCCACCAAATAAGTACGAGCGGCCCATTTCAAAGCGTCTGCTGACATTACATATTCCCTTTCAGTTACGATTCCATTGTTCTTAATCCACGCCAAAGCCCGGTTACTGGCATCATATTCTACCGGTAAGGTCACAAAGCTAAATAGGGTAGTAACCGCAAAAAGGGCCACCCCAATCGTCAATGGAATGGTAGAGGTATTTATCAGCACGATTCCCAATAGAATAATCCACTGCATGTATTTGGACGAAATCGTAAGGAAAGGTACCATTTTGGAGCGCATACCCAGCCATGCATAGGCCGTAGCATGTTGTACCGCGTGGCCGCATTCATGGGCTGCCACAGCCGCTGCCGAAACACTACGCCCATAAAACACATCATGACTTAAATTAACGGTTTTGTCTTCCGGATTGTAGTGATCCGTTAGCCGTCCTTCTACCGAAACCACTCGTACATCGAATATATTATTGGAACGCAACATGGATTCGGCAATTTCTTTGCCACTCATGCCATTACTCAATCCTACTTGAGAGTACTCTTCAAATTTCTTTTTTAGGCGCCATTGAACAAACATGCTCACGGCCATTACTATAATTCCTATTAAATACGCACCTGCCATAATTTTAATTTTGAATGTTATAATTTTTAATAACGAAACAGATCTTCAAGATATATATTAATAGGGGATTTAAAGAAATTTTTAGGCTATTAATATCCCTTTTTGATCTTTTCAATTAAGGAAGAAGTGGAATAACCTTTTACTAACGATATGGTTTTAACCTCTCCTCCACGGGATAATACAAAATCTGCGCCAGCAATATTTTCAACGGTATAATCGTCACCTTTTACCAAAATGTCAGGTTTTACGGTCTCAATTAGCTCACTGGGGGTAGGTTCATCGAACAAAATGACAGCATCAACAAATGCTAAGGCGGCCATCAAGCGGGCTCTTGCATATTGGTTGACAACAGGACGCAATGGCCCTTTTAAACGGCTAACGGACGCATCCGTATTAAGTCCCAATACCAGACGGTTGCCCAATGCACGCGCTTTTTCAAGATAATCTATATGGCCTAAATGGACAATGTCAAAACAGCCATTGGTGAATACTACTTTTTCGCCGTCCTTTTGCCAAGCAGACACGGTTTCAATTGCTGTTGTAAGATCTTGAATTTTACTTTCAGTATTATTTTGCATGAGAATATGGTATGTTTTACAAGCTTTTGTTTTGTCTATAATTACCATAGATTACTTTTCAGAATCCATCTAAGACTACATCCGCAAACTAAATTTTTTAGATATTCCTTCTTAGAAAGTGTCCCGCTTAAAGCTCACTTTACTTTTTGAACCATGGGTGTTGGTTCTTTTTCTTTAGTGGAATTAATCAATACGTAAAGAAAAGCAAGCGCTCCAATGAGGAGCATAAACAGCATCTGAGTGCCATGTATGAAAGTAGCCAGTGTAATTCCATCCGCCTGGGTAAGTCCGTAAAGTATCATAACATTACCCACCAGCAGGTGATACGCCCCAATTCCGCCTTGTGTGGGGGCGGTCATGCCAATGGCTCCCACCACCAAAAGGGTGAGTCCAGCTAATGGGCCCAGTGAAGAAGTTTCAGGAATGCAGAAGAATAAAACATAGGATACCAAATAGTATAAAATCCAGATGAGTACCGTGCTAAAAATGAACAACCCAGGGCTTTTAAGCTTGCGGACGCTCAATAAGCCCTCTAGCATTCCTTTGGCAAATTCGATTACTTTGATAACAATACCATTCTTTAAAATTTTATTTTTTAAGGATTCGTTTTTCAAAACTAAAAATAGCGAAACAATCCCTAAAACGGCTAAAATTCCTAATATCAGCAAGATTGGCGAACCACCTTCGCCTTTATTAGTTTTAGAATTTATTAAATCCATGAAAAAGGTGCTTAGCCTAGCAAATTCAAGGATGAAATTTATTCCAATAAGAATAAGTAATATAATTACATCAAATATTCTTTCCGCAACAACAGTTCCGAAACTCAAATTTACTGGTACTTTTTCAAGACGGTTGAGGGAGCCACATCTAGTTACCTCACCCATTCTGGGGACAATATAATTAGCGAAGTAGCCAGTGAGTACCGACATGCTACTGTTCATCAGGCTGGGTTTATATCCCAAAGGTTCCATGAGCATATTCCATCGCCAGGCTCTTGTTACATGAGCACCCACCAAGAAGATACAGGAAACAGCAATCCACTTCCAGTCGGCTTCTACAAATCGGGTGAGCATTTCCGAAAGGTTGATATCCTTGAAAACATACCAAATTAGGCCACCTGCCAGCCCAAGAGAAATAATGTAACGTAATGCGCTTTTCATATAGTTATTCCGAAACTGGGCTCCGAGAGAGTTATAAATGTTGGTTTATACCAACTGGTTGTTATTATCAGGAAAAACTACCATTGGCTTGAAAGTCTTAGCTTCCTCTTGAGTCATACTTCCATAGGCAATGATGATGATGATATCGCCTATCTGAACCCTACGCGCTGCAGCACCATTGAGGCAAATCATACCGGTTTTTCGTTCTCCTTTTATAACATAGGTTACAAACCTTTCTCCATTGTTATTATTTACAATATGAACTTGTTCATTTTCAATTAGGCCCGCAGCATCCATCAAATCTTCATCTATGGTAATACTTCCGACGTAATTAAGTTCGGCCTGAGTCACCTTTACACGGTGAATCTTAGACTTCATGAGTGTTATTTGCATTACAAACTTGTTCTTGAAAAAGAATTAAAATTGGATTATTCCGTACAAAGTTAATGGATTAATCACCAGCCTTCAAAACGAATACAATAATGATACCCGTGTATTGTTTATTCCCAAAGCGTAAATAATAAATTTTCTTAGGTTATAAATATAAAATTGGGATTGAAATTAAAGTGCTTATCCAAAGGGTTTATGGTCAAAATCTCTTGGTTAAAAGGCTGTTTTTTCCTTGAATCGTGACTTTGAAATAGATTGATTTTAACAATACAGCTGGTAACTTGACGATACTCCATTGAACGATTCAATTATTAAAATTTAAACAGGCTCTTAGTTTTGAGAACTTATTTCCAAATTGCTAACAAGAGAATTGCAAAATTCGTTACAAGTCACAAACTCCGTTTGGTTGGCCATTAAATTGATTAATAAAGACTCTAATTTTTTTGTTAACCTTTCCCCATCCGTATTTTTAATATAGCTAGGGAGCTTGTAGGTTCCAATAGAAGCAAATTCCCACGGGTGAAAGTACAATACCACATTCTTCCTTTTTCTTAATGTTTTTCTGCAAAGCGCCGCATAAAGGCCTAAGGGTAAGTTTTTAAAAGCCAGCCAAAATAATGGAAACCGTAGGAGTGGAGTAGTCGCGCAGGGCAATTCGATCAGTCCATTTTCAATAGTTGGCATTGCATTTTTATGAAGTAAGTTATATCGGCCCGGAATGTAAGTTGGGTTAATGGAAGAGTCGTATCTATAGCCACTTTCAGTCAAATCATTTGGGTTAAATGGTTTTAAACGTGGCATTCTAAAACCATGTATTTCTTTGCCTATTATGGACTCTAATATACTTTTAGATTCAGCTAGGTCACTTATCTTAAATTGGTAAAAGGGAGAATGATACAGAGCATGCGATGCAATTTCATGACTCTGGGCAAGTTCTTTAATTAGGACTGGGTTATGTCTTGCAAAATTACCCGTGGTGAAAAACGTGGCTCGGATCTTAAGTTTTTCCAATACGGGCAGTATCCGTTGTAATCCTTCAATTGAAATATTCATTTGATCAGAATCCGAAACCTCTTGTCCAAATTCCAGGGGAATGTCAAACTCTTCCAAATCGAAAGTAAGCATGATTGAATTGCGTTTCATAGCGATTTGGAAGATATTATTTTAATGAAATTTAGTCCTTCTTTAAGAAGGATCATCAAACTAAAATTGGTGAAAATAATAGTAGAACTTGCAGAAACCTCTATTTTCTCCATACAAATTTTCATTTTAATTAATTTGCGGATAAGCTCTATTTCAAATACAAATGTATTGGTTCTTGTTGACTGGATAACAGGGAGTATCTCGCGTTTTAGCCCCTTTATTCCTGCTTGGGTATCCGTTATTTTTTTTGATAAAAATATATTATTCAAAATCATCAGTCCTTTGGAAATGCCTTTTCTAGTGAAGGGTAGTTGTTTGAAATAGTCCTTATTTCTACTGCCATACACAAACAAGCAGGAAGGGTTAATTGTAAGCAAATTTACGATTTCAATAATGGGATCGGTTCCAAAAGGGAAATCGATGTCGGTATAGATGATGATATCTCCTGTACTAGCTTCACAGCCTTTTCTTATAGCGGCACCTTTTCCCTTATTTTTGAAATTGTCAATAAAAATAAAATGTTTGGAGGAGGTAAGCAAATGCAGGTTACTTCTGTCCAAATGGGTAGAGCCATCATTGGAAATAACGAACTGAAACTCATAATCCGGCAACTTGCTGATTAGCAATTCGGCTTGGTGAAGCACACCAGCAACCCAGTCTTGTGCTGGATTGTAACATGGAAGTACAATGCTAATTCGCACCTTTGATTACGTTAAAATGGGGTATGGGTGAAAATAGCAACTGGAGCTGTAATACAATCCATACTAATAGACAGGGGATCGCCTTGATGAGATAAGGATAAAAAAAAGCTTTTTTCCACAAGGACGGATAGATGTCTGTAGGGATAAGAATGCTAAAAAGGTATACTATTACAATCAAACTGGTTGCCCAATGATTCTGCCTATTCACTATGTAAAAAATGGAAACTCCGGTAATGGCTATGATATAAGTGGGGGATTCAGAAGCATGGTTAAACAGGATCACCCACAGACAAGAATATGCGAGCAAGAGCAGTCGGGTATTCAGTGATTTGTAAGTGCCTTTAAAGAGGTTTATAGACCAGGTTACTGCAAAAAGTGCCACTCCTGCAAGTTGGATCAGTGTGGCATCCTTTATTTCCATAGCTGGCCACCAGACTTTAAGAAGGCCCATAATGGATAAGCCAAAATTAACTTTATGATCGCCGATCAGACAGTTGGACCAGTCCTGGTATATTTGCTGAAAATAATCGATACCCACAAAAGGAAGTGGTAATAGCGTGAGTAACAGTAACCATACTACGGAATAAAGTATAAATTCACGTTTCCTTGGATAGAAGAGAAATAAGGCTGCAAAGATTAAACCGTAACCTTTAATGCAGAATGCCAAAATCGGGAAGATCGAAGCCATTCTTGGATTGTTCTTTTCCATGAAAATAAAAGTAAACAAGCCGAATGCTGCTATTATTGGATTAGTTTGTTGGTTATGGAGAGAGGTTACTAGCTCTACAAGTACAAACCACCAGATAAAGGTTTTTCCATTTTTTGGAATTGGAAGGCTTTTGATGGCAAAAAATAATATTACAGAGCAAGCCATTAACCATAATGCCAGTGAAATAGGAAGCGGTATTAAGCTTAGCGGTGCAAAAAGTATACTAAAAGAGGGGTGGTAAAGAAAAATATCATAATACTCTAATGGATACTCAAGGTGTAGGTTTTTATGGTCCAACAAATGGAAAAATGATTGTCGGAAAATGATGAAATTATTGTACTTGACAGCGCCACCTAAGTAATGCTGAATAGCAATAATAAGACTTACTACCAAATAGACCACTAGAATCACTTTGGGTTGACACAAATAATTTTGAATTTTTTTCATCTTTTTTGAACTTGAAAAGAACGCATGGGTATAGACTTTCAGTAGGGGAAAATACTGTTAGGTATAATCGCCCCCTCTACGGTATGGATTACTGGATGAATTAGTGAGTGGTTTCCGAGTGTTGTGAACCTATCTTACAGCTTACATTTTTATAATAGTAAGGATTTGACTTTTCAATAGTGGATAGTGTGGGCTTTAAAGTCTTACTGATTAGGTGATTATGGTAAATGGTTGGGTTGGATCCAAATTTGATTTCCTATTTTATACAAAGGTATTATTTAAATTAATTCCTTATTTATTCCATTTAAGATCTAATGTTTTTCTAAGGTGATGCCACTGCTCAGGCGGTGATGAACCCTTCTTAAATAGTCAGAATTTCTTTCAGTTTAGGATTGTAAGCTTCGGTGCTGCCTGCTTAGTTTTACTCGTGGAACGGGCAATTTTTTTTGGAGAAAACTTGAAAAGCTATTTTAGAGCCTGCTTAAAAATTAACCAATAGTTTGATTATGCTATTTTTTGGCTCTACCCGCGTTAAATTTTAAATGGCGGTTCGCACAAAAAATAAGCTATAAACAATTCTATCTTTAAAATTTAAACAGGCACTTAGGAAAAGTTTTTTGTGAGATGTAAATAGCAAAATGAGGGGATTGGTTGCGCTGGAGATTTTAAGCCAGGATAAGCATGATTTTTCAATTGTAATAATACATGGAAAAATTGCATCTTAGGGATTGGTATAGGTAAGAATATAATAATTGATGCTTTTGCTTTTGAAATTGAAACCTATTTTACACAAAAAAATATGAATACAGAAAATAAACCAAAAAATGCGTCTAGGCGTGAATTTATTCAAAAGAGCTCAGCTGCTGCGATTGGTAGCTTTTTTATCGTGCCCCGACATGTACTTGGAAAGGGTTTTAAGGCTCCAAGTGATAAGCTGAATTTGGCAGGAGTAGGTATTGGAGGAAAAGGTTTTTCGGATATCAGCAATGCCTGGAATAAAGGAGCTGAAAATGTGGTGGCACTATGCGATGTGGATTGGAATTTAGGCAAAAGGGCATTTGAAAAATTCCCAGATGCAAAAAAATACAAAGATTTCCGAGTGATGTTTGAGGAAATGGGTAAGGATATTGATGCCGTTACTATTGGTACTCCAGATCATACCCACGCAGTAATTGCCATGGCTGCGATGCGTGCTGGTAAGCATGTATATGTTCAAAAACCATTGACTCATGATATTTATGAAGCCCGTACACTTACCGAAGCTGCTCGGAAATATAAAGTGGTGTCGCAAATGGGAAACCAGGGTGCTTCCAATCCAGGGCAACAACAAATGGTGGACTGGTTCAAAAAGGGCATGATCGGAAATGTAAAAGAAGCTGAGATTTGGACCAATCGTCCGGTTTGGCCTCAAGGTATTCCAGTTCCCACCGAAAGCGCTCCAGTACCTGGAACATTGGACTGGGATTTGTTTATTGGGCCCTCTGACTGGGTAGACTATGCTCCTGCTTATCATCCCTTCAAATGGCGTGGATGGTGGAATTTTGGTACCGGAGCATTGGGTGATATGGGTTGCCACCTAATAGATTCGCCGTTCCGTATTTTAGAATTGGATTATCCAACAGCTGTAGAATGTAGTGCAGGGGCTGTGTTTATTAAAGATTGGAGTCCGGAATATATTCCAGAAGGTTGCCCACCCTCTTCACGAGTGGAAATCCATTTCCCTGCTACAAAAGTGAATAAAACACCTTTGAAAATGACATGGCATGATGGGGGATTAAGACCTTTCCATCCAGATTTGATTCCAGCAAATGAGCCCTTGGGAGAAGATGATAGTAGCAATGGGGTGATTATGATAGGAGATAAAGGGGTGATGACTTGCGGTACTTATGGCCGTGACCCAAAACTTTACCTGAAAGGTGGTGAGAAAATTGAAATGAAGAAAGGTGCCTTTGAAACCAAGTATACACCTATGCCAGAAAGTGGCCACCAAGTTGCTTGGACGGATGCTTGCAAGGCTGGGTTCAATAGTAAGGACCACAAAGCACTTACTTCTAGTTTCGATTATTCAGGCCCGTTAACGGAAACCGTGATTATGGGTAACCTCGCAATCAGAAGTTATAACTATCGTCAAGAGAAAGCGGATGGAAAAGGATTTGACTATCCAGGAAGAAAGAAATTGCTTTGGGATGGTAAGAACATGAAAATTACCAACTTTGAAGAAGGTAATCAATTCGTGAAAAGAAATTACCGTGGAGATTGGAAGCTTTAATAGCTACTTAATATTTGTAATAGAAGTGGGCTTTGTTTTCAAGGTCCACTTTTTTTCTTAAAAAACAAGATTGTCAATCAAACGCACCTCGCCCAAAAATATGGCAACACAAATGGCTGTCGGGTGACCAGGTGAAATGGCATCGATGCTTTCTAGGTTCTCACTATTCGCAATTTCAAAATAATCAAGTTGGAACTGAGGCTTATCTTTAAAAAAGTCTTCAAAATTCATTTTGGCTGAATGGACGGAACTCCCTGCTATTAATGCCTCTTTGGCTTCCACGAGTTTTTTATAAACAAGAGGAGCCATTAAGGTCTCTTCTTGGGTTAGTCGTCGATTTCGTGATGACATCGCCAAGCCATCCGCTTGTCGTTGGGTAGGGCACACCACCAATTCAATCGGATAGGAAAAATCGGTAATGAGTTGACGGATAACAGAAACTTGTTGTAAATCTTTTTGTCCGAAATAGGCTCTCTGTGGTCTTGAAATGTTAAATAGCTTAGAAACTACTAAGCCTACCCCGTTAAAATGCCCAGGGCGCGATTCTCCCTCCATTATGGACTCGATAGCACCAAAGGATAAGGAGGTTCGTGGTAAAGTGGTGTACATTTGGGTATCGGAAGGTGCGAAAACAACATGACATCCGGCAGATTCTAACATTTTTAGGTCGCTTTCCAGTGACCGAGGGTATTTTTTTAAGTCTTCAGGATTGTTGAATTGGGTAGGGTTTATGAAAATACTGCATACGACGATGTCATTACTGCTAAGTGCCGAAGCGATAAGTGCTATATGACCCTCGTGTAAAGCGCCCATGGTGGGTACTAGCCCAATAGACTTTGAAGGATTTAATCCAAAAAAATATTGCAGATCCGCAATGGTTGTAAAAACTTCCATTCAGTAGAATAAAATGTATGACTTTTATAAGTCTAATCCCTGTAAACCTTCTATTTTCTCTTGGAGTGAGACCAACAAAAAAAGCCACACCGGGAGGCCGAGTATGGTCGGGATTAGTCAAAAATGCCTGCAATATCATAATTAGTTTGGAATATCTTTTGAAAATGCGATTTTTTTTGTATAATTTTGCAAAACTTTTTTTTCACAAACTGCTAAAGATGTATGGAGAAACTACGAATTTTGTATGTAGCCAGTGAAATCAATCCTTTCCTTCAAACTACCGATGTTGCCGATTACGTTAGAAAACTACCGCAAGCAATGCAGGAACGAGGAGCTGAAATAAGGATTTTAGTCCCACGATTTGGTCTTATTAATGAGCGCAAGAACCGGCTTCATGAAGTAGTTAGACTCTCAGGAATAAATATTACCGTAGGAGATGAAGAGAAGCCTTTGATTATCAAAGTAGCCTCTATCCCTAACGCTAAATTACAAGTTTATTTCATCGATAACGACGATTATTTCCACCGTAAATCTGTTTTCTTCGATAAAGAAAATAATTTTTATGATGACAATGACGAACGCGCAATTTTCTTTTGTAAAGGCGTGCTCGAAACCGTTAAAAAGCTAGGATGGGCTCCTGATGTTGTTCACTGCAACGATTGGATGACCGCACTGATCCCAATGTATTTAAAAACAACGTATCGTAATGATCCGATGTTTAAGGATACTAAAAGTGTATTCACTGTACACAACAATGCATTTGATTATAAATTTGATGCCGATTTACAGAACAAGGCGAAGGCCATGGATGTAAGTGACGAAGCATTGGCACATTTGCACTCAGCCGATTTTGAAGGTTTTGTTAAAATTGGTTGTGCGTATGCGGATGCCGTTCTCAAGGGAGAAGAAAACTGCGGTGAATTGCTAAATCAGATCTTTAACGATACTCCTAAGAAAGTTGAGTTAGACGAACATGATGAAAAATTCTCAGAATCGTATTATAACTTATATACTGACCTGAGAAATTAAGCAATTTATTAATTGACTTAAAGGGCACCTACTTTTACAAGTAGGTGCCCTTTTTTATTTTAATAATTTTTAATAATATTTATTTAATTTTTTTAAGAAATCTATGTGTTCGTGCACTTAGTGTATTTTGGATATTATTTATATTTTGAATTGATTTTGCTTTGAGATTGTACAATTTTTACTTTTTCTTTGTGGATAATTACTCAAAATTTAATGATCTAAAATTTATTGATTATGTGTGGAATAGTAGCGTATGTTGGTGATAAACAAGCGTATCCAATTATTGTTAAAGGATTGAAAAGACTTGAGTATCGTGGTTATGATAGTTCTGGCGTTGCGGTCCTTGAAAATGGCGAATTGAATATTTACAAGAAGAAGGGTAAGGTAGTAGATTTAGAAAATATATTAATTGGCCAAGAATTAACCTCCACAATTGGAATCGGACATACCCGTTGGGCGACACATGGAGAACCCAACGATAGAAATGCACATCCCCATTTTTCTAATGATAGAAACATTGCTATAATTCACAACGGCATTATCGAGAACTATGCTTCCATCAAGCAAAACTTGGTACTGAAAGGCCATACCTTTCAAAGTGATACCGATACGGAGGTGTTGGTGCATTTTATTGAAGAAATTCAAAATGAAACCCAAAGTACCTTGGAAGAAGCGGTACGCATTGCTTTGAATGAAGTAGTAGGTGCTTATGCCATCGTGATTATTTCAAAAGACTTCCCCAATCAACTTATTGCAGCCCGAAAGGGTAGTCCTTTGGTGATTGGCGTAGGCGAAAATGAATTCTTTTTTGCTTCGGATGCAACGCCTATTATTGAATTTACAAAGAATGTGGTTTATCTGGATGATTACCAGATAGCAGTTGTAAAGGAAAATAAGCTCACTATCAATAATCTTGACAATACCGAATCTATCCCGTATGTCCAAAAGCTAGAAATGGAACTGGCTGCTATCGAAAAGGGCGGGTATGACCATTTTATGATCAAAGAAATTTTTGAACAACCTCACTCCATTGCGGATAGTATGCGGGGGCGATTACGTTCATCGGATGGGCATTTACAGCTCGGGGGCCTCGAATCCTATATGGACAAACTGGCTACTGCGGATAGGATCGTTATTGTGGCATGTGGAACGTCCTGGCATGCCGGTTTGGTAGCAGAATATTTGTTTGAAGAATTGGCAAGAATTAATGTCGAGGTTGAATATGCTTCCGAGTTCCGTTATAGGAATCCTGTAATAAAAGAAAATGATATTGTTATAGCGATTTCACAGTCGGGCGAAACTGCGGATACCTTAGCAGCTATAGAATTGGCAAAATCAAAAGGTGCTACCATCTTTGGAGTTTGTAATGTGGTGGGCTCCTCTATTGCTAGAGCCACTCACGCAGGTGCCTATACCCATGCTGGTCCCGAAATTGGCGTTGCAAGTACCAAGGCCTTTACCGCGCAAGTTACAGTACTAACACTCATTGCGATCGCTACTGCAAAACGTAAAGGGGTTATTTCCGACGAGAATTATGACTTATTATTGGCATCGCTTGAAGATATTCCCAATAAAGTAAAGCAGGTTTTTGAAAGTGCAGAAAGGATCAAAGAAATAGCTTATATTTTTACTTACGCTCGTAATTTTATTTATCTGGGGCGTGGTTTGAATTTTCCAGTAGCGTTGGAAGGGGCTCTCAAATTAAAAGAAATATCTTATATCCATGCGGAAGGCTATCCAGCTGCTGAAATGAAACATGGGCCAATTGCCCTGATTGATGAAGATATGCCGGTGGTCTTTTTGGCAACAAAAGACAGTTCCTACGAGAAAATCGTTTCTAACATTCAAGAAGTGAAAGCAAGAAAGGGGCGTGTCATCGCTATTGTTACGGAGGGCGATACCTTAATTCCTACCATGGTTGATTTTGTCATTGAAGTGCCAGAAGTTCATGAAATATTAACGCCGTTATTATCCGTCATTCCTTTACAATTACTTTCCTATTATGTTGCTGTAATGCGTGGGCGAAATGTGGATCAGCCCCGAAATTTGGCCAAGTCCGTTACGGTGGAATAAAGTAAAAATAGCCATTCGAAATGGACGGCTACCCATTAGATTTCTACAAAACATCTTTTCCGAAACCATTCTTTCGTACGGAGCTCTTTTTTTCAGGCGGAGGGGACTTTACCCTTCGCCTGAACGACTGGTAAAATTTCTAATACTGGGGGAGGATGCAGTAGCCCTCCGTTTCGAGGTTTTACAATAGCCAATTTTGTTTTGGGTGTGGCTTATCTTTCAATAAAGATGAAGTGTTTTCGTTAGCTTTGTAATCCATTCAAGGCTACTATATGTATATTTTTTCTAAACAAAATTTTTACACACTCATTGTTAGTTCGCTCCTGTTTGCTTGTTCCAGCAGCCAAGACCAGCATTACATACCAAAACCTAAGGGATTTAACCGTATTAATTTACCCAAAAATCAATACCACCCTCTTGATCAAAAATACCCCTACCAGTTTGAGGTCTCCAAATATGCAATGGTCTTACCTGATACTTTTAAAACTGCCGGAAAGGATTGGATATTTCTTTATTACCCTTCTTTGCAGGCAAATATTCAAATCACCTATAAACCCGTTAATAGCAATCCAAATCTATTAAGGCAGTTTATTGATGACAGCTACAAATTGGCGGCTAAGCACCAGATTCGTGCTTCGTCTATACAGGAACAACAAGTACTTTCGAATACTGGTAAAACGGCATTAATTTTCAAAATTGAAGGTGATGTTCCGAGTCCACTTCAATTTTACACCACGGATAGTACTAAGCATTTTTTACGGGGTGCCATTTATTTTCCGACGGCTGTAAAAAATGATTCTTTAGCGCCAGTAATTGATTTTTTAGAAAAAGATATGATTCAATTGCTTAATACGTTGAAATGGAAATAAACTTTTAAACTTTTATGCTTTGTACATTATCGCTGTACCTTTGCAAAATAGTCCTTTTTTTTAGAGCTCGCGTCATGGCAAAAAGAAATTCTAAAAATCAACTTCCTCTTGATTTTTCTGTCGGTGGTAATCGTATCGTACTATCAATCGGACAATTGCATAATCAGACAATTGGGGAACAATTATTCCAAAGCCTTGTTTCGGAGGCGTGGGTGGTAGAACCTGCAGGGGCTATGGCTGATATTTCCTATGCACATGCAATTGTACACCAAATAGGTCACAAATTGCCTTATCCCGAAGGAATGAAAATTGCCCAGCTCCACAATGCTCCGCCAGACTTTATAGGTTTTTCTGCAATTTTTAACCAAAAAGGATGGATAATCGTAAATGCGAATACAGAAGCGCTTGAAAGGAATTACCATTTGTATCTTTTAACAGTTTCCTTGGGATTAAATACGTTATATACTACCAGAGAGTCTTTAGAAAAACGAGCGGAGCAATTGGTATTTGAATCACTCTTACCATTTAAGGAAGTAGAAAGTTTCTTTAGAAACGAAATCTCAAAAATTACAAGCGTATTGGCATCCGAAATTGCTACTTATTTCAAATTGCCTTTCCCTATAATCCTGAAAAGAGCACTGCAACTTTCAGTGATTTCGGAAAAAAAATACCGCAATTTTATGACCATCAAGCCGAGTACTGTTAAATTACCAGAGCTTTTTATTTCTCAGGATGGTAATTTGGACGATTTAGAATCCCAATTATTCGGGAATGGTTAGTGGGTTTTCGTAATATTCTGATTGCTTAAATCGGGCAATGGACTTACTGAGGTCCAGCCGCCATCAACTACCAAACTTTGGCCCGTAATGTGTCCGGCAAATGGAGAAACCATAAATAGCACCGCATTGGCAATGTCCGTACAGGTGGCCGGTCGTCCGAGTGGGGTTATTTCAGACCAAATTCGCGGGTAATCTGGATCATCCGCCAGTGTTCGTTCTGTAAGCGTAGCACCGGGTGCCACCGTATTAATAGTAATACCGAATGGGGAAAGTTCGATAACCAAGTTTTTTGCCAACATCTCTAATCCGGCTTTTGTCATGGCATAGGCCCCCAAAAATTGATGAGCCTGGTGGCCAACTACCGACGACATAAATAATATTCTACCTCCTGTTTTTTGTTTTTTTATTTGATTGGCAGCGGATTGTGCCAAAAGAAAAGAGCCCATCATATTGACCTCCAATACACGGCGTAAGTCTTGTACTGGGTACTCCAAAAAGCTGCCATATAACGTGATACCAGCGTTTGCTATGGCTATGGTGAGTTTGCCAAATTGCCTTACCGCAGCTTCTACCATTTTATTTATCACCTGTACGTCCGAGGAATCACCTGGGAGTGCTATGCATTTTCCTCCCTTACGATTAATGGATTCACTCGCCTGAACTGCTAACTTTTCATCATAGTCATTGAGCACAACGGAAGCACCTTGCAAAGCGAGTTGTAATGCGATTTCGTATCCAATTCCTTGTCCGGCACCAGTCACGATAGCCACTTGATCTTCAAATTGAAGTTTGTTCATTATTGTTTACTCCGAATGAAGTATTATGGTTTATATCGAATAGCCTGTTTCTAGGTAAATCGAAACAGGCTATTCTTTCTAGGTAAGTAATATTAATGGGAGTCACGTGTTACCTTGTCGCCTGAACCTCCTTTTAAAAAGTCTAGATCTGCTCCTTCATGGGCTTGGGTAACATGTTTGATATGTAGGCTCACAAACCCACGGTTATATCCTAAATCCAATGGTTTGAAGTCTAAACGCCGTAATTCAAGTTCTTCGTCTGAAACTTCAAGGTGAAGGCTTCTCTCCTCTACGTTAAGAACAATGTAGTCACCGTCCTGTACTAATGCTAAGTTTCCACCAATAGCCGCTTCCGGGGATACATGGAGCACCACAGTACCAAATCCAGTACCACTCATGCGACCATCAGAAATCCGTACCATATCCATTATACCTTCGGCTAGTAGCTTTTTGGGAAGGGACATATTACCTACTTCCGGCATGCCGGGGTATCCTTTAGGGCCTACATTTTTGAGTACC
>CAXBLH010000040.1:0-20490 GCA_963976315.1 uncultured Dyadobacter sp. | reverse complement strand
ATTATAAAGATGTAAATTAATCAATATTAATAACTATTAGCTGGAAAAGGATCCATAATTATGTGTCTTGAATCTTTGCTCTTCAAAAAACTCCCATCCTTACATAAACGCATTTGCAATTCCAAAATTTCCATTCATCACATTAAGAATTACCAAATCGAAAATGAATACCAATTTTGGATAATAATTTAATTCTATCCGATGAAATCAATTTACACTTTTTACTTACTTCTGCTCATTGCTATATTTTCCGAAACGTCATTCGCACAAATTCCGGCAATTGCATCCCCACAAGCAAAAGCGTTGCCGGGTACCGCAGGCGATAACGCTCCCAAAGGAAATTCAAAAATTTATGGTACTATTATCGATACACTTTCTTCAAAAGGCGTGGAGTTTGCCAGCATAGGGCTTTACGATAAAACTAGTGGTAAAGCGCTAGACGGAGCACTGACCGATGATAAAGGGAAATTCGAGCTGACCAAACTACCAGATGGAAAGTATAAGATTTTGATTTCTTTTATTGGTACCAACAAAACCATCGACAATATCGAGTTGTCCAAAGGTCAGGATCTCGATTTGGGCAATATTCAAGTAGCTTCTAATACCAAACAACTGGAAGAGGTAACCGTTACGGGGCAATCCTCCTTGATCGAGGAAAAAGTGGACCGTTTGGTATACAACGCAGAAAAAGACATAACGGCCAAAGGCGGTGATGCGGCGGATGTACTACGCAAAGTACCCTTACTTACAGTGGATTTGGATGGAAACGTTTCGCTACGAGGTAGCCAAAATATACGAGTACTGATTAATAACAAACCGAGTACCATACTTGCCAATAGTGTTTCAGACGCATTGAAACAGATACCGGCGGATCAAATCAAATCGGTGGAAGTAATCACCAGTCCATCGGCGAAATATGACGCTGAAGGTTCCGCTGGTATCATCAACATTATCACCAAAAAGAATAGCCTACAAGGGCTTAACCTAAACCTTGACGGCGGTGTCGGAAACCGTGGTTCCATGCTTTCCGTTAATGGTGGCTACCGAAAAGGCAAAGGTGGCGTGACCATTGGTGGATTTGGCCGTGGGATTTATAACACCATTACCAAAACCACTCTGGATCAGTCGAGCGTGGTAGGGGATGTTACTAACCTTACACGCCAAACAGGCGACGGAAGTAGTCGTGGTTTATTTGGAAACTATAATGTAGGATTTGACTATGACTTAGCCAAAAATCAAAGTATTACGGCTGGTGTAAAATATGGCGTAAGAAACTTTATAACGCAACAAGATCTGGTCACTCAGTTATTTCAAAATGGAGATTTGACCAGCAAAAACGGTCGAAATGTAGAATCCAAAAACTTGTCGGGAACACTTGATGTAAACCTGGATTACCTACATTCCTTTAAACCACAGCAAGAATGGAGCATTTCTACGCTTTATAGCCGTAATGACCTCAAAAACAATTTTGACTCCGACCTTTTAAATAATACCGACAAAATTACTGGTAGGCAACGAAATATCAACAATAACCTAAACCAAGAATTCACCTTTCAGTCGGATTACCAAACACCGATCAAGAAAAACCAGATGCTGGAGTTTGGTGCCAAAGGAATTTATAGGGAAGTTGACAGCGATTATAATTATTTATATGCCGAACCAACCGGAAGCTATAGCCCACAAACCAATCAGCCATCGGGTAATTTGCTGTACCACCAAAACATCGCAGCAGGATACTCTTCCTATACCTATACCACCAAGAAAAGATATACCTTCAAAGGCGGCTTACGCTATGAACATACTTTTATAGATGCCAGCACCAGGGAAGACGGAAAGCTAGCTATTGGGAATTATGGAGTATTAGTTCCAAGTGTGAACGCTTCGAAAACTTTCAAAGGTACTACTGTGAAGCTCGCCTATAACCGTAGAATACAACGCCCAGGATTAGCACAATTGAATCCTAACTTTAATGCTGCCAACCCGCAAAATATTACCATTGGAAATCCAGAACTAAGACCCGAGCTTACCAATAATTTTGAAGTAGCCCTGAGTAAAAATATCAAGAAGACTTATGTAAATACTACTTTCTTTGGTCGTGTAACCAATAATGCTATTTCTCAGGTAAGGCAACCTTCCGATACATTGGCTGGTGCCATTGTTACCACCTATCAAAACGTTGGAAAGCAACACACATACGGGGTGAATATATTTGCGAATGTAGCCGCCACTTCTAAGATTAATGTAGGTATTTTTGGAAACGTGTATTACGCCACCATGAGCGGACAGGCCACAGGATCCAACAATTTTTCGGAAAATATTACCAATTCTGGTATGGTAGTGAGCGGTGGATTGTTTTCGCAAGCTACTTTTAGCAATGGTTGGGGCGCACAAGCATTTGGCTTTATGCAAGGAAATCAAGTTCAGCTGCAAGGTACACAGGGTGGTTTTGGGTTTTATACCATTGGTGTAAAGAAAGAATTCAAAGATAAAAAAGCCAGCTTAGGACTTGCTGCCGAAAACTTCTTGAGCCAAAAATTCCGTATAAGAACAGAGCTTAACTCCCCTCAGTTCAACCAAATGAGCAATGTCTACCTGTATAATCGTGGTATAAGGCTTACATTTACATATAAAATTGGTAAAATTACTACAAATCCACCCAGACGACGTACTAAGTCTGTAAACAATGACGACGTAAAGAGTGATGGTGGAAACCAACAACAAAGTGGTGGTGGAGCACCAGGTAGTCAACCCAAATAAATCGCGAACTTTAAATTACAACTAACCAAATTCAATTATGAGATTAAAAAAAATAATGCTGGTATCCGCCTTGGCTATGTTTTCTACCCTAACATTTGCCCAAACAGCCGATGAAATTGTAAACAAGCACATAGAAGCGCTAGGAGGAATTGAAAAACTAGAGTCCATAAAATCCATCGTTTCCGAAAGGACAATGTCCATGGGAGGAATGGAAATCCCAAGTAAAAGTATCGTCGTAACTGGCAAATCTATGCGAAATGAATCTACTGTTATGGGCAATACCATGGTTCAGGTAATTCACGATGGAAAAGGCTGGATGGTTCGTCCTGCCATGATGGGAGGAACTGGGGAAGCAGAAGACATGCCCATGGAAATGTTCAACCAGCAAATAGGACAACTGGATCCGTTTGGTGCATTGGTAAAATACCAGGAGAAAGGCAATAAAGTAACCTTAGTAGGTACCGAAAAAATAGATAAGAAAGACAACTACCATCTTAAGATTGAAATTCCAAGTGGGATAGTGATTAACGAATACATAGACAGCAAAACTTTTATGGTTTCAAAAATCACAATTCCTTCTGAAGGCCCAGTTACCGAAATCACCTTTGAAGACTATATCGCCAAATCAGGCGTAAAGTTCCCGAATACGATGTCGATATCCAGCCAAATGGGACAAATCACCATGTATACCGAAAAAATAGAAGTTAACCCGGAAATTGATCCTAAAATCTTCGAAAAACCAACTAAGTAACGTTTACCCTTTATTCGGGCAAGACTTACTCCCCTAGCGGTTAATTTCAAAAATTGAGCTAGGTTTTTCTCGTTAACTTTACTCTAAGTACTATAAAAGCCTTGTTACAACTGGTGGCATCACCAATTGTAACAAGGCTTTTTCTTTTATTGCTCGTAGTGTCTTCAATTAATCTACATAGAAACATATCCAGTTTCCCCTAGGAGGGAAAATTGCTTCTTACATCTCCTGGGTATTGAGGTCAAAAAATACTTGAATTCCTGGTGCGCTTCAAAAAAACAGTCCATTCTAAACTAACTAGTTCTGCCATTTCAGCCCTAGTTTGACGAAACTTCACCACAAAATGTGATCATAATTTTAGATAATCAATATTTTTTTTCTAATTTGTTCTAAAAAAATAAACTAAAATAGGTTTTATTCTATCATGAATAAATGCCCGTAAAAGTGAGAAGTACCAATATACAACACCAATGAAATCCATCGAATCACTCCGAACCGAAATTAAAGCTTTTTACCAAACGTCCAAAGAACTTACTTTATCAGAGAAATTTGTAAAGCATCGTCAATTCAATTATTATTTCCAAATAAATACGGATACGCCGTATTTACTTTATCTCAACATGGGAGAAGAAGGAATCCGATTCACACTAAAATGTCTTGAGTTTCCCGATGTAAGTACTTTACAAATGCTCATCGCGAATTACCCACATCTTGGTTCCAGCAGTTTCAATATGGGTCACCCTATTAAAGCAGTTTCATTTTTATACCATTTCCCCAATACCATTAGTATAACCGAAGTACGGGGAAATGTAGCCATAGAAGCAGGCAATACGGAGATTTCGATAGCAGAACTTTTGGAAGTCATCGCACCGAATTAAACTATTCATTAGCATTAAATGGAGCATATCTGGGTAATATTCAAATGTCATGGGAATGTTCCATTTAAATTTATCTCTGCTAAGAAAGTCACTGAGTAGCCTGACCAACATTCCTCAACAGAAAACCTATTAACTACCTCATAAACAACTAATTAATTAAAAAGAAAAAATAGTATTTGTTAGTATTCCTATACCAGTTGATACTCTCAAGTAGTCTTAATAGACAGACTTCTCGACGGTTCATCGAATCAAAAAATAGCGATATTAAAAAAAATAAATAGCACTCTCTTTTTAACTTAGATAAACTACACTGTATATTTAGTGCTATTTAACCTTACAATTCCACCATTCTACCCATGAGCACTCCCAAGAAAATCCCAGTTGTTTCGAAAGAAGTACTATTGCCATTTATCATTATAACTTCGCTATTTGCACTCTGGGGATTTGCAAATGACATAACCAACCCCATGGTAGCAGCATTTGGCACTGTAATGGAAATTTCCACCGCCAAAGCTGCTTTAGTCCAACTTGCCTTTTATGGAGGTTATGGAACCATGGCTATTCCAGCAGCACTTTTCGTTAGAAAATACAGCTATAAAGTAGGTATATTACTTGGATTGGTACTTTATGCAGTTGGAGCCCTTTTATTTTACCCAGCTGCGAAATTTGAAGTTTTTGGCTTCTTCCTGGGCTCACTATATATCCTTACGTTTGGTTTAGCTTTTTTGGAAACCACTGCTAATCCATTTATCCTTTCAATGGGTGATCCACGTACGGCAACACAACGGTTAAATCTAGCCCAAGCGTTTAACCCTATCGGTTCACTTTTTGGAATGTTTGTCGCCTCAAAATTCATACTCACCAGTCTAGATTCTGACAAAAGAAATGAAGCAGGAGAGTTAATTTTCAAAACATTGGGAGACGTTGAAAAAGCTGTCGTTAGAACCCATGACCTTGCGGTAATTAGGGACCCTTATGTAATCCTAGGGTTCGTTGTTATTTTAATGCTAGTAATAATCGCATTTACCAAAATGCCGGCCAGTAAAAGTAAGGAAGAGGCCTCTAGTGTAGGTGCATCCTTTAAAAACCTGATGCAAAACGGAAAATACAAGGAAGGCGTTATGGCGCAACTTTTTTATGTAGCTGCTCAAATAATGTGCTGGACTTTTATTATTCAGTACGCCGACAGACTAGGTATAGCGAAAGCAGAGGCTCAAAATTACAATATCATAGCCATGACCATATTTTTAACGAGCCGCTTTATCAGTACCTTTTTGATGAAATATGTGAATGCTCAGCAACTGCTTATGCTTTTTGCAATGGGCGCCATGGTAACCACCGCCGGTACCGTTTTGATTGATGGCATGATGGGACTCTATTGCCTCATCGCAACCTCGGCATTTATGTCTTTAATGTTCCCCACTATTTATGGGATAGCACTTGATGGTTTAAGTGAAGAAGACTCCTCCCTGGGTGCAGCTGGCCTGGTAATGGCCATTGTTGGCGGTGCTTTAATGCCAATTTTACAAGGTTTAATCATTGATATGGAGTCTGTTGGGCCATTTTCTGGTGTTAACTTTTCATTTATTCTCCCTTTCCTGTGTTTTGGTATCATTGCGATATACGGATACCGCTCTTATAAAGTATATGTATAAGGAGGTTGAACTTAATCACGACCGGTTTGGTAATGCCGTCGGCTGTTAAATTCATCCCGAAAACAGTTTTCAGGCTTATTGCCTGCTTCGGGTTTTTGAATATAAAAGTCTACTGATAATCCAGTCGTGGTTAAGAGCCTGTTTAAAAAACCGTTTGTATACCTAGTTTTTTGCCATAGAATCCCTATTGGTACACTGTAATTTCAAACTTAGTCCGTTTTACAAAACTCCAAAACATGGATTCTGACTTCACAACCTATTTAATTAATGGTCAGAAGTTGGAATCCATGTTTTAGTATAAGGTTTTCAAAGTCCTCAGAATTTAGTAAAGCATCGGATAGCAAGGTATTTTCAGGATTTCGCGGAGGCGTCAAGGCCGAGCCACTAATGATGCCCATGCTGGTCGCCCATACAGGTTTTGCTAGAAACAGGAAGGATTATACGGGAAATAAATAAACCAAAAGTGGTAAAATAGCAGTATTAAAAGATAATATAGTTGCAGGATAGTTATCACTAAATTTACGAACTTAGCAGCCTTATCGAAAAAGTAAATTAATAACCGGCTATAATGCAAAATAAATTAATATCATTCTGCTTTTTGTTGCTTACCCACTTTAACCTTTGTGCTCAAAACAAACCCAATGTGTTATGGATTACCATAGAAGACACTTCTCCCCAATTCATTGGGTGTTATGGCAATTCCGATGCAAGCACACCAAATATTGACAATTTGGCAAAAAATGGCATTAAGTTCAGTAACGCATTTTCTACCGGAACGGTGTGTTCTCCAAGCCGAACGGCCATTATTACTGGCGTTAAAACCTATGAAGCCGGAACTGGTAACCACAGAAGTAACTACCCTATCCCTGCCATTATCCATGGATTTCCATATTATCTACAACAAGCAGGATATTACACTACAAACAATAGCAAGACGGACTATAATGTAAAAAACCCAAAGGCCTTTATTGAGGATGCTTGGGACGAAAGCTCCAACAATGCGGGCTGGTGGAACCGTAAAGCAGGACAACCCTTCTTTGCCGTTTTTAATTTCATGGATTCTCACCAGTCACGCACCATGACAGATACTTATCCAAAATATTTGGAAGAGGTTATCAACAAACTACCTGAAAGTGACAGGATTAGTGAGCAAGATTTCAAAATGCCGCCATTTTATAAGGATAGCCCTGAAATGCGCAAGCAGTTTGCCAGGGTATACAATGCGATCAAACTAACTGACAACAAAATAGGGGAATTAATTAAAAAACTGGAAGAGGATAAACTACGTGATAGTACTATCATCTTTTTCTATGCGGATCATGGCGAAGGAATTCCACGGGGTAAAACGAACGGTATCAACCTAGGTCATCGTGTTCCATTTGTAATATGGTTCCCAGAAATGTACAAGCATTTATCCCCGTGGGGCCAAGCTGGCATGGTTACCGACGAATTGATTGATTTTACAGATTTAGCACCCACACTTATTTCATTGGCAGGCGGTAACCTGCCTGACTATCTGAAAGGTAGAATCCTGATGGGCCCAAAAAGGTCCAAAGAAGCGGATCATTTGGTACTTTCTTCAGATAGGTCGGATAATGGAATTGACCTTACCCGAACAGTAACAGACGGAAAATATGTATACTCCCGAAATTTCCTGCCCTATATGCCCGAAGCTCGCTATATTCGATACATGGAAATTGGTGATATTAAACAGCAAATGCGGGCTGATCTGGTAGCTGGAAAACTTAATTCGCTCCAAAAAAGTCTTTTTGAACCACGTCCAGCGGAATTCCTATTTGACATAGAAAATGATAGTTGGGAAACAAAAAACCTTATTAACGATAAAAAATACACCCAATTAGTAGTGGCAATGCGGCAAAAACTTAAAAATGAAATGTTTAATGCCAAAGATATTTTACTCTTACCAGAATATGAAATTGCTAAAATATCCGAAACTACTACGCCTTACTCCTATCGTTTGTCGGCTAAAAACTTTCCCTTCAAGGACATTTATGAAGCCGCTGTATTGTCAGGCTTTCGGAGTAAAGAAGTCGCCCACAAGCAGGTTGCTCTTTTAAAAAGTCCCAATAATATAGTAAAATACTGGGCGGCAGTGGGGTTACGGTCACAAGATATCCTAACTATGAAGCCATTCAAATCTGAACTATTTAAAGCTATGAGTGACCCGTATGAACCCACCTCAGTAATGATTAATGCCCTTGTTTGGGAGGTTTTTCAGGAGGCTAACTCAGAGCAAAATTTAAAAAAACTGATTAGCTCCTCGAATGACGAAGTTGCACTCGCTGCTATTAATGAGGTACTTTACTTCACTAATAAAGAGCCATTTATCCAAGTCGTAAAAGCAAAACACGAGAGCTATGCCACGCTTTCAAAGGCGGCCAAGGCAGATGCTTATAAAGTAAAAGCAGCATGTGTAGACGTACTCGGAAGTGTTGGATTGGTACCCAATAATCCAAGTTATAGCGATTAGAAAGTGAATAGTACCCTATTTATTTAGTATTACTTCCGACTGTAAAAGGAGCCTAATCGTTTTTGTTAAGTTAAACTATTTAGAATCAAACCCATTGATATAATTAAATATGGAATACCATTTGCTAAGTGACGAACTCCTTGTGAAGCTACTTAAGGTAGATGATGAAGGTGCATTTAGCGAAATATACAAACGCTATTGGAAGTCGTTATTTAAAGCTGCACAACAGAAGCTAAAAGCAGAAGACGCAATTGAGGAAATATTGCAAAATGTTTTTTTGAAAATATGGGAACGCCGCCATGTTATCGAAATTCAGGCACTGGACAAGTACCTTTTCAAAGCGGCTAAGTTTCAAATAATGGATTATTACCGAGCGCAGTTCATGGCGGAAAAATATGCAGATTTTACCAGTCAAAAACACGAACAATTTGAAATAACCCCCGAACAATCCTTTAACCTGGAAGAAATCACGCATATTTTCGACCATGTTATTACCAGCCTGCCTGAAAAAACGAGTACAATATTCAACCTGAGTAGAGTGGAACAGAAAAGTACCAAAGAAATTTCTTCCATTTTACAAGTTCCGGAGCGAACCGTTGAATACCACATCACACAATCTTTAAAATTACTCAGGAAGCATTTAAAGGATTATTTACCCGCTATCATTTTATTACTTTGCTCCAATTAAACCAAAAGTATATATAAACTTTCAAAGAAATACTTTAAAATAGGCCTCATTCATTGTATTTTTCAAATAATATATATTATTGATATGCGGTACTAAGCAGATTGTCCGACTATACTAATGAAATCAAAATTAGAATATGGATCGGAATACATTTGCCCTACTTTTAAAAAAGTATCTTTCCGGATCTACTACTGAAAATGAGAAACTAGTAGTGGAGCAATGGTATGCCTTGCTAAATGAGGAGCCGCGCGAGTTGCAACCGGAAGAATGGGACATATTGGAGAAAAGACTATGGAAAAAACTTCAAAGTTCGGCGGGTTTATATCAGGAAGCTGATAAAATTCGTATACAAACAATAAGACGCAGTCGCTATATTTCCTATGCTGTGGCCGCTTGTGGCGCACTATTAATCATTGCATCTTACTTTTTATTTTTTTCAAACAAAAACCAAGATGACCTTTCGGAAAATAGAAAGGGTTATAAGCTCATTGTAAATTCGGGCAATAGCTCCAAAGAAATAACCTTGGAAGATGGAACACACGTGGTACTTAGTCCAAATGCAAGAATCCAGTTCCCTACCCATTTTGAATTACATCAGAGAGAGGTAACCCTATTGGGCGAAGCTTTTTTTAAAGTAACCGAAAATCCCAATCGCCCGTTCCTAGTGAATGCAGGACAAATTACCACAAAGGTGCTCGGTACAAGCTTTATAGTAAAAGCTCCAAAGCAAAATTCTAATGTGGAAGTGGAAGTTAAAAGTGGAAAAGTATCCGTTTACGAACAATCAAAACCGGACCATTCTCAAAAATCCAAAACAGGCAGCGGAGTAATTCTAAATCCAAATCACAAAGTAACCTTTATAGCAGATAATAAAATGTTTGTTACTAAAATCGTAGACAATCCGGAGCCATTGACTCCAAAAGCGCAAAAATCAGCGCAGTCACTAGATTTTGATGACAAACCTATCCATGAGGTGTTAAGTATGTTAGAATCACTTTACCAAGTGGATCTGGAAGTCGATAAACATTCCCTAGAACAGTGTCCTATTACTGTTAATTTAACTGGAAAATCACTTTATCCTCAATTGGATTTGATATGTGCAGTCATTCAAGGAAGTTATGAAATAAAAGGAACGTCTATTTTGATAAGTGGACAAGGATGCGAGTAAAAAGTATGAACCAAACCCAATTTACATGAAATAAAACTACTTAAAGGT
Organism: uncultured Dyadobacter sp.; assembly: GCA_963976315.1. Taxonomy (GTDB): domain Bacteria; phylum Bacteroidota; class Bacteroidia; order Cytophagales; family Spirosomataceae; genus Dyadobacter. Next base: position 10,054 of record CAXBLH010000040.1, on the reverse strand, counting down.
TGGCAATGTCCTACCATTGCCAACCTAATTCTCCAATACCCACTTAGTGCAGAATGATGTCCTCTCCAAAATGGAGCACTGGAATTGTTTTGCCTTAATAATCAGATTTACAAAACAACTAAAAGTATGAAAAAATCTCTAAAACCGAATAGGTTATTAATTAAGATCATGAGAATATCGGTCATTCAGGCACTGGTAATGATGGTTTTTTCGGGAATCACCCTCGCTTTTGATGGAAATGCGCAGGACTTCTTGAACAAGTCAATTTCTTTAAAACTCGACAATGCAAGTTTACGCACGGTTCTGAACCGCGTTGAAAAACAAGCAGGAATTGAGTTTGTTTATAGTTCACGAGCTATAAAGGCGGATCAGAAAATCACTGTAAATGCAAGCGTACAGACGTTGTCTTCCTTTTTGGATTATACATTAAAGCCCTTAAAAATCACGTATCGAATCATAGACGATAACATCGTTCTTAATCCGGTAAATGATCATAATCCAAAAATGATTGAATTTCCTTCCAAATCATCTAGCCTATTGGACAGGCTGAAAATAATCACCATCGACAGAGAGTTGACTGGCCGCGTTTTGGACGAAAACGGGGAAGGATTACCAGGGGTGAGTATTCTTGTAAAAGGAACGCAAAGCGGAACCACCACGGATGTGAATGGTAACTATTCCATTAATATTATCAATAACAACTCCGTACTTGTTTATTCATTTGTGGGATATACCAGTCAAGAAGTAACGGTAGGTAACCGAACTAACCTGGACGTTAACCTAGCAGTCGACAACAAATCATTAGAAGAAATAGTGGTAGTAGGCTATGGTACCCAGAAAAAGGTGAATGTGATTGGATCAATTTCTCAAATCAGTTCCAAAAATATCGAAAACCGTCCCGTGACGCAGGCTTCGCAAGCAATCACCGGTCAAATGCCAGGCGTTACCGTGATTCAACGCTCGGGACAACCAGGGGAAAGTTCGGGTCAAATACGAGTGAGAGGAGTTGGGTCATTTGGTGCTACGCCTGATGCTTTGGTACTTATTGACGGGATTCCTGGAACGATGGATAATATAAATCCCAATGATATTAAAACCATTTCAGTTTTAAAAGATGCCTCTTCAGCGGCCATTTATGGAGCCCGTTCCGCAAATGGTGTAATTTTGATTACCACTAAAACAGGTTCTTCCGACAAGTTACAGGTAAGTTACGATGGCTACGTAGGTTTCAATAGTGCCACCAAACTTCCAGACCTGGTAAACTCATGGGAATATGCTGAAATGTTTAACATTGCATCTGGTAGTAAGAGTTTTTCAGATGAAGATATTGCCAAATATAAATCTCAAAGCGACCCTGATAATTACCCAAATACTAAGTTTTTGGATGATTTATTTTCAAGACATGGGGTACAGAATTCGCATACCGTTACCCTTACCGGAGGAAATGATAACAACCGTTACTTTTTGTCAAGTGGCTATTTGGGACAGCAAGGAATTATTGTAAAAAATAGTTACAGTCGTTTTAACCAGAGATTAAACGTTCAAAACAAAATTGGCAAAACACTCGAATTGAATACGCGTATTTATGGTTCGGTTGAAAATAAAAATGAACCACAAGCTACGGGTAACAAAGGGGGCGACTTAGGTAGCCAACTCATACAAAATGCAGTACGTTATCCCGCAATACAATTAGGACAGGCTTCTAATGGCGATTTCGGTATTGGTGCTGAAAGTGGAGGTACTCCTGTTTCCTGGATTGCATCCGATTCTTATCTAAAAAACCCTAGGACGCGTGTGGGTATTAACGTTAAACTAGACTGGAAACCAATTGAAGGATTGACCTTTTCGGCTATTGGCGGATATAATTTTTCGTTGCTAGAACAAAAATCTTATTTGGCTTCGCAACGTCTTAACAGCCAAGTATTCCTGAACCAGTCGTATCTGAACCAGTTTAGCAACAAGGAGGTTTACAAAACCATGCAGTTTACTGGGGAATATAATAAGGAAATCAGAAAACACTTTTTCAGCATCTTGGGTGGTTATTCTTTCGAGAATCAGGATTACAGCTATTTTAATGGATACCGTCAGGATTTCCCAAGTAACGACTACACCGTTCTTGACTTGGGTGGACTTAGCAATCAGCAAGCAGGTGGATACGATGCCGCTTGGGCTATTCAGTCTTTGTTTTCTCGTTTGAAATATAGCTTCAACGAAAAATACCTTTTTGAAGTTACCGTCCGTAACGATGGTTCTTCGCGATTCCCGGCAGGTAATAAGTATGCTTTATTCCCGTCTGCGGCGGTTGGTTGGAGACTTTCTGAAGAAAGTTTTATTAAAAACTTATCTTGGGTTTCTGACTTGAAGTTAAAAGCCTCAGCAGGAATTTTGGGGAATCAAAACATTGGTAATTATCCTTACCAACAAGTGTTAGCGGCTGGTAGAAACTATCCATTTGGTAATGCCGTAAATACAGGTGCTGCTTATTCTGTATATACAGACCCTAATATCAAATGGGAACCTACCAAAACCACAGATATTGGTATTGAGTCAGGTTTTTTCAATAACAGCCTTGTATTTAATGTTACTTATTTCAACAGAAAAACCACGGATATCCTTTTCAAACCTAGTTCAAGTGTCTCTACAGTATTAGGAGTTGGAATTGGCGAAACGAATACTGGAGGTATGAATAACTCTGGTTGGGAATTTGATATGGGATACCGGGGCAGTATAAAAGATTTCAAATATAATATCAATGGTAACTTCACAATCATTAAAAACCGTGTTGTAACATTAGGCCTTGGAAACGTAACCCAACCCAATGGTTTGGTGGGAAATGGCTCCGACTTATTCATAGGCTATCCTATGCAAATGTATTATGGCTACCAGGCAGACGGTGTGTTTATGAACCAACAAGACGTAGATGCATGGCCTAACCAAAAGGCAGTTACACCTAATGCGCAACCCGGCGATTTACGTTACAAAGACATCAGTGGCCCGGATGGTGTTCCTGATGGACAAGTGGACCCAACCTATGACAGAACTTACCTTGGTAGCAGAATCCCAAAATATACTTTTGGTACCAATTTGGGCTTCTCTTATAAAGGATTTGACTTTACAGCTTTCTTACAAGGCGTAGCTGGAGTAAGTGGTCAGATGACGGGATATGCTGGATACGCATTCTTCAATTTGGGAAACATACAAAGATGGCAAATGGAAGGACGCTTTAATCCTGACAACCCTACACAATACCCTGCATACCCAAGATTGGAAGTAATCTCGAATAGTGGTACTCCAAACACAACCACCTCTAGCTTTTGGGCGGTTAATTCTTCTTATTTAAGAATCAAAAATATGCAGGTGGAGACTACTACCCTATCCTAAAAACGGTAACGTTTGGTGTTAACCTTAAATTTTAATCAGCGATGAAATCAAATCTAAAAATATCAAGCAAAATAAAATACGTATTTGCCGTAGCATTGATCATGTTTGCATCGGTTTCATGCGATAGTGAGTTAGAAAAATACCCCAGTAATGCATTTTCTAAGGACAATTTCTGGACTTCGGAATCCAATGCAAACATCGCCCTAACCGGTATGTACCGCGGATCGTTGGAGTTTGGAACGCAGGTAGTACCGTCAGACTGGTGGACTTATTGTGGTTTAATCTTTATGGAATTTGCAACGGATAATCTTTATGACCGTCGGGGTGACAACTCTGCTCAAAACAGATTAACGAATGGTACCTTGCTTCCTAACAATGATATTCTCTTAGGATATTGGAAGGGTTCTTACAAGCGCATCGCTATTTGTAATGACTTTCTCGAGAACATTGACAAGGTAAAAATGGATCCTGCTTTAATCAAAAGAATGAAAGGTGAAGCGCGGTTTATTCGTGCAGCACAATACTTTTATATGTCGCAGTTCTTTGGGTCGGTACCTTTGGTGAAAAACACACTTACTCCAGACGAAGCGAACAATGTTTCAAAAGCACCCAAAACCGAGGTAGTAGACTTTGTAATCTCCGAGCTCTCGGCAGCAGCCCAAGCGTTACCCTCTTTTGGAAAATTGACCACCGCAGAAACTGGGCGTGCTAGTAAACAAGCGGCTTTGGGATTCTTGGGACGGCTTTATTTAGGAGAGAAAAAATTCACTGAGGCATCCGGTGTGTACAAGCAAATCATTGATTTGGGCGAAAATATTATTGACCCAGATTACCAAGGGCTTTTCAATACTAACAATGAAAATAGTAGTGAAAACATATTTAGTTCACAATTTGCCTCCGGACAAGCTCCCAATGCATTAACCCAACATGCATTTCCTGCTATTGCATCAGGTTGGCACATTGTAAATCCGCTTGGTAGCATTGCAGATGCTTATGGTTTTGATGATGGAACCCCATTCTCCTTTACCGACGCGCGTTTCAATGTTAAAAACATGGGAGAGCACCGTGATCCTCGCTTTAGATATAACTTAATTTGGGATGGCGCTAAATTTGGAAGCCGTACCTATGTTTGTCATCCAGATTCTACAAAATCGTTGGATCAGCTTACTTATTCTAAACAAGCAACACGTACAGGTTATGGCCTAAGAAAATTCTTTGACGAGAATTTTAGCGGAAACTTACAAACGGATTACGGTGGCAATGTACCCATCTTACGCTATGCGGAGGTACTTTTAAGTTACCTTGAAGCCGAACTAGAAGCTGGAAAACCGATTACCCAAAACCTATTGGACATGACGATCAACAAAATCCGTGGTCGTGCCTCTGTAAAGCTTCCAGCCATCACTGAGACCAATCCAGCCTTGCTTCGCCCTATCCTTCGGAATGAGAGAAGAATTGAATTGGCTTTTGAAGGAATTCGTCTTTGGGATATTTTCCGCTGGAAAATCGGTGAACAAGTTTTAGTAGGTGATTTCTGGGGAGCTTCATTTCCTAACTCTACCTTGCTGCCAAAAACTTCAAAGAAACAAGATCCACAAAAACGTTGGTTCGTGACTTCAAAAAGTTTCAGAGCATCTGATTACGTTTGGCCAATACCACAATCGGAAGTAAATGTGAATCCGAACCTAGCCAATTAGTAAAAAAAACTTAATATAAATTGTCATAAACAAAGCCATCAAAAAAGAAATAACGCTTCTGGATTGATGGCCTTTGTTTTTTCAAAAGAAACTGAAACACCATTCCTGAACCAATAAACTCGCGCATACGGCGCAACCCCCAATATTATGAATTCAAGCAGAAGAAAATTTATCAAAAACTTAGGCCTTTCAATCCCAGTGGTAACCGTACCATTTACAGGTATGGCACAAAATTGGCGTGTTAATTCACCCGACCTCTTAGCAAAAAACAAGTTTGATATTAATTTCAAAGCCATCAAAGACCGCGTTTGGATCGGGCCTGAATTTTGGGCAGTTCCTATGGAAGACTGGCAAATAAAAAGCGGGCGGTTAGAATTCTCTGGCTCCAAAAAGGCAGCAAGGCTTCATTTACTAACCTACCTACTCGGGGAGCAAAACGAAGGTTTTAGTATTTCCACTCAAATGGGATTATTGGCCAGTAAGAATAAAAAAGGATCTGCTGGTTTTACAGTTGGCATCAAAGATGTTACGGATCCTGACAGTGCAAAAGCAGCTTGTTATTATGGCCAAGGCCTTTCCATTGGGGTCTCTTTGGAGGGAGTGCTATTCCTCGGCGACCAGAAAATACCACTACCAGAAGGGTTCAATTTTGAATCCTTTAGCCTTACAGCTCATTCTAAATCCGGAAATGACTTGGTGGTTTCGGTTAAAGACAATCATTCTAAAAAAGCACAAATAACCGGCACAAATATTGAAAATCTAAGCGGTTTGTTCGCTCTGGAGAACAATATTTCCAGCGCCAACGAAAGTACATTTTGGTGGCAAAACCTGTCTGTTTCCGGGGATAAAGTCGTGGTAAAGCCCGAGAATAGCTTTGGCCCTATCTTATGGACGATGTATACGCTTTCTAACCAAAAACTAAAACTGAGTGCACAGTTACCGCCTGTTGGCATTGCGGATTCTAAAACGGTACAGCTTGAAGTCAAAAGAAATAACAGCTGGCAAAAAATTTCGCAAGAAACCATAGATCCAAATTCCTACGTGGGGACTTTTGTAGTTGAAAACTGGAACTCTAGGGAAGATATACCTTACCGTGTCGTTTATCAGCTCGACAAGCAAAACCATAGCTATGAAGGTACTATAAGAAAAGAACCTGCCAAAAAGAAGTTGGTATTTGGTGGCCTTACATGCCAACATTGGCTAGGCTTTCCCTATCGACCGCTGGTTCAAAATCTCGAGAAAACGAACCCAGATATGTTGTATTTCTCCGGAGACCAAATTTATGAGGAAAACGGAGGATATCCCATAAAACGGCAACCCGAAGACAAGGCTATACTAAGCTATCTGGGTAAAATTTATATGTTTGGATGGGCATTTGGCAATATCATGCGCGACAGGCCAACGATTTGTACGCCCGATGATCATGATGTTTTTCAAGGAAACTTATGGGGAGAAGGAGGCGAAAAAATTTCTTTTGAAGGATGGGAAAAAGTTCGTGATGCACACGGTGGCTTTGTACAGGCCACCAGCATGATCAATGTGGTAAATAGCACCCAGTGTGCCCACCTACCCGACCCTATTGACGTAAACGCGATGAAGTCCGGGATCAAAGCTTGGCACACCGCACTGAACTACGGAGGCGTTAGTTTTGCCATTGTCAGCGACCGATATTTCAAATCTGGACCGGAGAAAATCATCCAAGGAGAAGGCCGTATTGACCATATTATTGAACCCATCCCGGTGGGAGAATTGGAATCAAAAGACCTGCATTACCTTGGCCAACAGCAAATGGATTTCCTAAAAAACTGGGTAACGGATTGGCATAATGCCGATATGAAAGTACTGCTTAGTCAAACTTTGTTTGCCAGTGTTGGTACACACCATGGCCCTAAAAAGGAATATTTAACAGGTGATCTAGATTCAGGTGGTTGGCCAAAGAAACAAAAAGATGAGGTTTTGAAGCTCCTTCGTAAAGCCTATGCCTTCCACATCAATGGAGACCAACATTTGCCATTTTTGGTAAAATACAGTATCAGCGAGCCCCAAGATGGTAGTTGGACTTTTTGTACACCAGCCATAGCGGCGGGTTACCCTCGCTGGGGACAACCTGACTCGGTGAACGTTCCATTTACGCAACGGCCCCAACATAACTTACCTAATACTGGCTGTTATAAGGATGTGTTTGGAAACGACAACTTTGTGTACGCCGTTGGAAACCCAGAAGACGACTTTAACGTCAAAAACGACCGCTATTTAACAGCACAAAAAAAAGCTTCTGGTTTTGGTCTAATTACGTTTGATACGAATGAACGAACTATCAAAATGGAAGCGATCAGGTTCTTAGCCGATTTGGACAAACCTTCCCCTGAAAATCATTACCCAGGCTGGCCGTTTACCATTAGTCAATTTGATAACGACGGACGGAGAGCCATCGGATTTCTACCAAAAATAGTATCGACAATACCCAACCAAGTACTGACGGTTATAAAAGAAGACACGGATGAAATTATCAAATCTGTCAGGATTTCAGGTAAAGAATACCAACCAAAAATTTATGAATATGGTAGCTATACCATTGAGATAGGTGAAGGAACTGAAAAGAAAAAATTAAAAAATGTACTATTGACCACGGATCCGCTCAATACAATCACAGTTTAGAATCATTTAAAAAACAATCCGTTAATTTTTTTAAGGCAGACATAATCAACCAGTTATCTAATAGCTGGTTGATTTTTTTAGGGGTGATGCCAAAAATTAGGAGTCTTAAAAAATAATAAGTATCAAATTGACAATTAAATAATTCCTCTTTTGTACTTTTATTAAATATATTATTTCCATAATAAATAAAGCATATCCAAGATGAATAGAAAAGATGCCCTTAAAAATATTGCAATGCTGGTAGGAGCTACCTTTTCGGCTCCTACGCTGATGGCCATGGATCGCTGGCAGTCCAATCCGTCTTTTAGTGCGAATTACTTCATTTTGTCAAAAGAGGACTCAGAAATCATCGCTGAAGTTTCGGAAATGATTATTCCTGAAACCACTACGGCTGGTGCTAAAAGTGCAGGTGTTCCTGCATTTATTACCATGATGATCCAGGATTGCTACCATGAACCAGAACAAACCAGCTTCAAAAAGGGTGTTGAAGCAATAAAGGAAGCCAATTTCTTAAAAATGAATCAGGGAGAGCGAACCCGATTTTTAAAAGCACTTGAAAAACAAACCAAAGAAGACATGAAAGCCTATCATGTTAAACAAACAAAAATGGGTGATAACGAGGATCGAGAACAAATGAAAAACCTTGCGGTAGGGCTACCCTTTTGGAGATTGGCCAAAGAGTTGACTTTGCTGGGTTATTATACTTCTGAAAAAGGAATATTGGCCTCATTCGATTATGTTCCCATTCCAGGAAAATTTGAACTAACAAAATTAACACCGAATCAAAAATCGTTCGCTTACTAATATACGAAACACGATGAATCTGAATTTAAAAGCTGTAAAAGCAAATACATACGATGCCATAGTGGTAGGATCGGGAATGACGGGTGGTATGGCAGCCAAAGAGTTAACGGAAAGGGGACTCCAAGTATTGATGGTTGAAAGAGGTAAAGAAATAAAGCATATCGAAGATTATGATACTGCCCTCAAAGCACCTTGGGAGTTTGAACACCGTGCAAAAGTACCCGTATTCTCAGCCGAAGAACTTTGGTCCAACAGCCGTTTTGGTAGTTTAGCAAATGAAGAAACGGGTAAGTTTTTTACGAATGACAAAGACAATCCATTTATCGAAAAACGGCCATTTGACTGGATACGTGCTTACCATACCGGAGGAAAATCCATGCATTGGGGACGCCAGTCGTACCGGTGGAATAAACATGACTTCGAAGCAAATGCCAAAGACGGCATGGGTGTTGACTGGCCTATTCGATATGAAGATTTGGAACCATGGTACACCCATGTTGAAAAATTTGTAGGTATTAGTGGTCAAAAAGAAGGCTTGGAAGTTTTACCTGACGGACATTTTCTGCCGGCGATGCCCATGCATGCACCTGAAACTCATTTTAAGAATGCTGTAAAACAAAAGCTAGGAAGACCAGTTACAATTGGCAGAATTGCGAACCTGACACAACCTCAGCCATGGCATTTGGATTTAGGGCGGGCTTCGTGCCAATACCGGAGCAAATGTAACCGCGGTTGTCCGTATGGAGCTTATTATAGTTCCTTGTCTGGCTCCATCCCTGCTGCAAGAAAAACAGAAAAGCTATCCATGCTTCATGATTCTATAGTAAGTGAGCTGATTTATGACGAGAAGTCCCAGAAAGCCACAGGAGTACGGGTCGTAAATCAACATACTTTGGAGGTAACGGAGTATTTTGCCAAAATCATTTTCCTGAATGCAGGTTCTATGAACACCGCAGCTTTACTCTTAAATTCAAAATCCAACCGATTCCAGAATGGTCTTGGAAATGAAAGTGACCAAGTAGGTAGAAACATTATGGACCACCATTTGGGAGTAGGAGCGAGTGCCAAGGTGGAGGGCTTTAAAGAGGATTATTTCTTTGGCCAACGCCCCAATGCACTGTATATACCTCGGTTCCGAAACTGGGGAAAAGACAAGCAACTGTTTCTCAGAGGGTATGGTTACCAAGGAGGTGCTAGCAGAGCTGGCTGGAGCAGAGGTGTAGGTTCCGATGGATTTGGGGCTTCATTTAAAGAGGATTTGACCAAACCTGGAGAATGGACTATTGGATTTGGTGGGTTTGGAGAAGTACTGCCTAACCCTGAAAACCGTATGTTCCTGGATCCTGTAAAAAAGGACAGGTATGGTATCCCAATGATGGTATTCGACGCGGCCTTTGGCGAAAATGAACTTGCAATGCGAAAAGACATGATGAATTCCGCAGCGGAAATGCTTGAATCGGCCGGTTTCAAAAACGTATCAGGTAACAACAGGCAAGACACACATCTTGGATTAG
>CAXBLH010000039.1:0-20675 GCA_963976315.1 uncultured Dyadobacter sp. | reverse complement strand
CCTGACGGTGTTTAGATACCAGGTGCTTTGTACCTTCATAGTTTATGCGTTTTAAGTTCAGTTAATTTAGAATATGATTTTCAAATGATTAAGGCTATTGAAAGTAAAATATTGGTATAACTTGCGACGGCGAATATAAATAAGAACTAAATTATGATTACCAAGCGACAACTATTTATCATCATTTTCGGTACGGATACTAAATCTGGGCGGAATTTTGATCTTATTTTGCTTTGGCTGATATTTATTAGTGCGGGCGTGGTGATGCTGGACAGCATTCCAGATTTGACCCAAAGACAGTTTTTGATACTTCAATATATTGAATATTTTCTCACCGCGGTTTTTACAATAGAGTATGTGGTGCGGATATTGGTATATCCAAAACCTCTCAAATACATTTTTAGCTTTTGGGGGGTGATTGACCTATTGTCTGTTTTGCCTACCTATTTGGGTTTATTTTTTGTAGGCTTTCATTACCTACTAATTGTGCGGATATTTAGACTCTTACGGGTATTTCGGATACTAAAACTGGTTCGATTTAATAGAGAAGCTAAGATACTTCTGGATGCCCTAAGGGCAAGTAGTTATAAAATCGGTGTCTTTCTGGTTTCAGTGCTTGCTATCGCCACTTTTATGGGGACGATTATGTACGTGCTCGAAGGTGGGGAACAGGGGTACAATAGCATTCCTCAGAGTATTTATTGGGCCATCGTAACCATTACCACCGTGGGTTACGGTGATGTGGTTCCCCAAACTATTCTTGGGAAAATGGTGTCTTCTTTTGCGATGATTATGGGGTATGCCATCATTGCGGTACCCACTGGAATTGTAACCGTAGAGCTTTCGCAAGGCTGGAAAAATACGAAGGAGTGTAAAAATTGCCATGAACGGGTTTCCGAAAATGCCAAATATTGTCAGGAATGTGGGGAGAAACTGATGGACCAATAATCAGCTGGTCCCAATTTTAATTTTTGGCAGGAAACTTCTTAACTTATTTTTTTACCAAAACCACTTGGGCTCTATCTGCTTTTTGAATATTAGTTAAAAATGTAAGCCATTCATTATACTGGTTTGCTGGGTATTTCCCAGCCTCCATGGTGACCGTTCGTAAATATACCAGGTGATTGTCCACCAAACTGCATTTCATGGTATAGCTACCAAAATTCGATGACAAGCTGAACTCGGGCAGGGTGGTTTCAGGAATGAAACCAGCAGGTGCATGGTATACAATAGAATCAGATTTGGAATAGGCAAAAGCAGACACCGGTAATTCGAAATCCGATTTCCGATCTGTTTTTTCGGGAACTGCAATCATGTCAGAAAGTAACCCTAGTTTTAAAAAAAGACGACTTCCTGTTTTACCGGCGTAAGATTTAGACTCCATTACAATCTTTTCGTGTATTGAAAGCGGGATTTCTGATGTCTGATTAATTTCAAAACTAGTAATATCCATACCTGAAAGACCGATTTTTTGGGTTAACCATTTCCGCTGATCTTCTTTAGAACCGGATTCCATCACGGCCTTTCTAGTTTCCAGGAGCACTCCTTTATATTGGATCGAACTACTAATTTTGGCAGAACCGTCCTCATTTAAACTCACTTCTGCGAAGCGCGTTTGCTGATTACTGTTGCTAGTGTAGGTCGGTGTTGCTACCAACGTCCCATTTTCCGGCATGACCAACAACGCCTTTCGGTTACCAGTAAAACTCCCCATAAAATTTGGAACAGCGGTTTGGCTGGTACATTCAAGCCAGATAGTGTCCTTTTGAGTAAAGGCGCAAGCAATTACATGATTGAACTGGCTTGAGGGGAACTGTTCGTTGATAGTTTCATCTCTTCCAGCAAATATTAATGCGGTATAGGCCGTTACGCCAACTTCTTTTAACGTTGCGACTACAAAGTTGGATAGGGCTTTGCAGTCTCCATACCCTTTGGTGGCTACTGTTGTTGCGTCGATAGTCTGCCAACCCCCAATTCCTAGTTGAATACTATAATAACGGGTTCTGGATTGAGCCCATTTGTATACCAAATCAATTTTGTCACGGTCGGATTTAGCATCCTTTACAAGACTTTTCAACTCTTCCTTAACTTGTACAGGCAGCTCATCTCTATTCCTATTTAATTCGTAATAAAATTTGCTGAGATCTTGCCAGCTCGTGAAATTTCCTTTATAGCCCTGGATTTCAAAGGTGGTAGGGGCTGATAAAACAAGTGGATAGGTTAAGTCGTAATCTTGGGAATAAACCTCCTTTTTTATAGCGGGGTGTTTTTCTAAGGACCAAGTGTACACCTTTCTATTTTTATCATCCATGGTGATACTCACCTCATTCACACCGTTATAAGTTTGGTACCGGTAATGAAAATCACTAGGTGTTTTTATGACGAAAATAGATTTCTCAACCGCCAAATTTTCACCGAGCAACGGTCTCCAAGCAGGGTAGAACATCATATTTTTATCAATAGTCTCGTAATAAAATTCGAGGGTATAAGGATAGGAAAAGTTCTTCTTCCCAAAATTGATAACCTTGACCCGGTCGTCGGTAATGTCGTTACCTGAGTTGCTGTAATCAAGAATTTCTGACTTTTTAATTTTTTTTACCACCTTTCCAGATGCGTCATAAACCAAGCCCGAGATCTCAGTCAATTTGGTTAGTTTATCATAAATCATTGCCTGCTGTCCGTATGACTGCTCTCCTGCTTCATTTAGGATAGTAATCACTTTTCTATGGGTGACTTTAGCTTCCGAATAAGACAAAATATCGTAAACCTTTTCATCTAATCGAAGAATAGCATCTGCTTTTACCAACAAAGCGGAAGGAAGGTTGGTCACTGAATACTCGTTTTGAGCGTGGCATGTAAAGTCATTCAGGGCCAGAAAAAAAAGTATTAACCAGGTATGTTTGAAATTCTTCATGTTTGGTTAATTTATTTTTTTTAAAACAAAGGTATGTGCATGTTTTTGAACTATTTTTTCAAAAAAACTACGAAGGTCATCATATTCCGCTACACTGAATAAGGTCCTTTTAACTTCTACGACGCTTCGGAGTTGGATGGTATTATTAGAGAAGGTGGTCAAATAAGAAAATTTCCCACCGTTATCTTGCAGAGTAATGATCTCGCTAGTAGGCTTTTCTTCCAGCGTATAACCATCAGGTATTTTTAGTATACAAATATATATTTGGGATATAGGCGTATTCAAGTTAATAGGATATAGTCTTTTATTGGACTTTAAAGGGTTGGTAAGCCACTTATCGATAAATATTGGGTTTAAATAGATCATTTCTGGAGTAGAATTCTCATTTTCAAATTCAAACTTGCTACTGATCGTTACCGGATCTTTTAATGCTTCTGACTTATTTTTCACGATTATCGAGTCAAGCTGCCATTCGGTAAACTGGGATTTTACCTCTTTGGTTATTGCCTCATCTTCCGATGTAGCCCATTTTTCTCTCCAATCCAAGGCTTCATAAGCCGTGTAATTCATAGTTATATTTCCGGTGATTTTGCCATTAGAATCTATACTGGCGATAATATAATCCGTTTTGGCTGCATAGCCGCCAGGAAGGATATCTATGAAATTCCCATTATTTTTAGAGGTAATAACCCTGCCCGACTCGTTTAAAACATGTTTTGGTAAAAAACCAGGGTAAGTATAAGCTTGGCTAGCATCCATTAGGACTTCTTTATCGCCAATTTTAACTTGACAGATTACATAATTAAAGTTTTCTATTGATGGGAATTCTTTCTGAAGCCATCCATTGGAACGAGTGCTAAGAATAACGGGATTGCTTTCTAAATCCATTTCTTTTAGGAGTCCGATCAATATGAAATTTATTTCGGCGGCATTTCCCTTTTTGTTTTCATAGGCTGTTTTTATTCCGTTACTGGAACCTAGTGCTGCGGACTCATCCCATTTCATATAGTCTTTAACATAGTCAAAGGCTAGTTCCACCTGTTTTTCCGGATCCGTAGTTTTACTAAGGATTTCTTTTGCTTTATCTCTTAAAAATTTGGCTTTACCCAGTTCGCCGCCAAACCATGAAAATGAATTTAAGGACTTGTCGACATCTACCCAGCTGAGGGAATATTTTTTTGGAATTTCACCAGTTATGTTGATGGATGATAATTCAAACGATATTTTCGATATATAATCCGTCTTGGTAGTGATATAGGGTTCGTCCCTAAATGCCGGGGCATTTTGAACCACAAATCGATAGGCAGTTCCTGGACCGCTGAGCTTTGAATGTCCTATTTCAACGTTTTCATGTTTTGCTTCATTGATATATAGGGAGAGAAACCCTCTCATAATCAAATTATAATTCAAAAAATAAGGCACTTTAATTACGAATTCACTCCATTTGACTGGAACATTGTTCTGGAAATTCCAGGTACCTGGGGTGTCACGGTATTTGAATGGAGTTCTTTTGAAATAGGAGTATTCAATTACGGAGCCTTTCTTGACATTTGGCAAGTTAAATTTGGTTGCTTTAAAATCACTCGATAGTTTGATATATGTAATTGACTTTTTATCCAGTTTACTCGTTTTGATCTGCCCATTTTCCAAATTGTGGGTATAGCCTTCAATACGATAAACTTCCTCACTCACATCAGAGCTTCCTGCATGGTATGCCAAAGTAACAGACCCACGTTCTAGCGCTGATTCTTTTAATATTTTTATTCGTACGTGACATTCCATTTCGAAATAAATGCCAATGTGCTCTTGGTAACCGTACCGAACCTTGCCTAAATCATATAAAACGATTGCCTCAGCAGTACTGTCGTCATCAATTGAAGTAATATTCATGGAGGCCAAATCAATTTGACCCAATTTGGGCGTGTAGTCCTCTTGCGCAAAAGATTGAAATTGACCTAATAAAAACAGCACAATAGTAATAATTATTGTAGGCCGAATTGGTGTAACATAGTTATTTGTCATTTATAAAAAATTAGAGAGGTTTACGATATCCAATGGTATTCGTAAAAATAATACTATCTCTGAATTATAAAAATGGGTTTTAAATAATTAGAGAAAAATCGCTGGTATTGGTTTTAAGGAGGTGTGTATATGGCCTTTTTATAAATGAAACTTTTAGCCTACTGACAGTTTTGCAGAGTCTTTCCAAAGATAATGAGGTATTGGCTCGGATAATTCCCAGTTAATATTCATAGGTCTTGAGCCATAGTAACTCTTGAGCATTACCTTGCCAATGAACACAAAACCCATCGTATTGCCGTATTCGTCCTTTGATTTTTCTCGAATGAACAAAAGTATATTTTTTCCATTGACCTTTTGATTTACATATGATAGCCCTTTACCCATTTCAGGACTGGCAGCATTTTGACTTTGCCAATGAAAAATGGTCTCACTAATGGCATAGTCATCATACATTGTTGTTGGAGAAAAGTTTTCTTCCGATTTATAAAGGTTGACAAATAAAAGTTCGGTATTAATGTCAACTTTCTCAGCCACACCTTCTCTGTTAGGTGATTTTCTTTCAAAAGTACTTAGCCCGAAAGCAGCCAATATTTGGTCTCTTGTATACCGAGCATGTAATTTTAATGGTTGAGTAAAAGGCAAATTAATATTCAATTCTTTGAAATCAATTTTATCTATTAGAATACCCATAACTGCTTTTATTTCGGACACAAGGGTCAAGTTTTCTCCTATTGTTCTAATACTTACTTCTAACGAAGAATATAATGCAGCCTTTTTCCAGACATCATAGTGCAACATGAGTAACATTGATTTTTCCTCTGAGTTAAATTCTTTAACAGAAATTCTGAAGTTAATATTGGCTAGCCGCAGAATAAACTTAAAGTAACTAAGTGAATTAGAAGACAACCATTTTTTAGATATTGCTGAAACAATTTCTTTTTCATAAATATCTTCGAAATTTTGCACTTTACCTGCCAATTCACAGAGTCTATTCCAGCTCCCCCTTTTGTATATACATTGTAAAGTTAGGTCATTGAATTCTATGAAGTTTTTGAGGTTAAGTGGCAAATTGGTTTGATGTTCAAATTGCCTAATTTTTTGTATTATTTGATTTTTGGTATAGGTAGTGGCAGCGATTATATTTTTTAATATTGCTTGTTTAGCTTTTTTCTCAAGGACAATTGAACAACCCAAAGGTAAGTGAGGAAAGTTATCTTCTATTTCTTGTTTAACAGTGGTGGTTGTCTTGCCAATCAATGCTCGAAATTTATTTTCAAAATTATATTCAGGTCTTGCATTACTTACAAAATCTAAAACTGTTAAAGAATCTTTCCCCTCGGCTAATCGTAAGCCTCGGCCAAGTTGTTGAAGAAATACGGTAAGACTTTCAGTGGGTCTTAAAAATAGAACGGTATCAATTTCTGGAATATCAATTCCTTCATTAAATATGTCGACAACGAAAAGGTAATTAATTTCTTTTTTGATAAGTTTATTTCTTATATCTAATCTATTTTGACTGTTTGTGTTTGTTAAGTAGTCAGCTTTAAAACCCGCTAATAAGAACTTTTCAGCCATGTACTTGGCATGTTCAATGGTGATACAGAAACCTAATGCTGTTACCTCATGAAAGTTCTTGGTGTATTTGTCAAGATTTGAAATTATCTCACCTACTCTTCTATCATTAGTAGTGTATATGCTTGTAAGTTCACTGGCTTTGTAATGGCCTCGTTCCCAGGTAACTCCTGAAAGGTCAATACTGTCGGTAATGCCGAAATACTGAAATGGGCATAACAATTTTCTATTTAGTGCTTCTGGGAGCCTAATTTCGGCGGCAATTTTGTTGCAAAAATCTTCCTGAATATCACCACCATCCATTCTTTCTGGCGTGGCCGTTAGTCCAAGCAATATTTTAGGTTTGAAATAATTTATAATTGACCTATAGCTATTGGCAATTTGATGGTGACATTCATCAATTATTATAAAGTCATAAAAATCGGGAGAAAGATTATTACGATTTAATTGGTTTTTTACCGTTTGAACAGATGCGAAAACGTGTTCGAAATTGTTGGGGATATTGCCATCAACCCATAATTCTCCGAAATTATTATCTTTTAAAATACCCTGGAAAGTTGACCGTGATTGAATTAATATTTCTTTTCGGTGTGCTAAAAAGAGTAATCTGGCTTTTTTGTTTTCTGTCTTAAATTTTTTGAAATCGAAGGCCGATATAACAGTTTTTCCAGTACCAGTAGCGGCAACAATTAAATTTCTATTTCTGTGGTGTACTGTCCTTTCAACTTCAAGTTTTTCTAATATTTCACTTTGATACTGGAATGGTTTTATATCGAAAAAGGTAGTGGATATTACTCCTTCCTTTGAAATTTTCCCTTGTTTTAAAGAATTTATTAATTTTTCCTGATGTATTTGATTATCAAAAAACTCGAAGTCATTGTTTTGCCAATAGGTGTCAAAGGTTTTTTGGAATTTATTGATAATGTGACCAATTTCTTTGGTAGTGATTTTTAGGTTCCATTCTAGCCCGTCCGTTAATGCGGAACGCGAGAAATTGGACGACCCAATATAGCCTGTATGGTAACCCGAATTACGGAAAAATAAGTACGCTTTTGCATGTAGCCTTTCGTTGCCAGTATTATAGGAGATTTTAACTTCTGTATTTTCAAATTTTGAAAGTAACTCTATCGCCTTATAATCTGAGGCTCCCATATAAGTTGTTGTTATAACTCTCAGTTTTCCCCCTCTATCAGTGAATTCCCGAAGTTCAGGTTCCAGAATTATAACTCCTTTGAATTTAATGAAGGAAACAAGTAAGTCGATCTTATCAGCCGAGAGTATTTCTTTTTTTAACTCGCTTTCTAAGGATAAACCTACATTTCCACCGGTGAACAATTCACTGTGCGTTAATCTGGTGTATGGTGTGATTTCCTTCAAATGAAGATCTAAATCGGAAAAATGGGAATCGATTTTGGTGAAAACAGCTTTAAGAATTTTGCCACTTATATCAATTATATCGTTATCAAATTCTTGTTTATTTAATTCGTCTTTTAAAAAATTTATAATTTTATTGGCAATTCGAATTTGAGTTTCTAAAATATTTTCACCTTTAATTAAAGTTAAAGCCTGTTTAATTGTTCTGGAAAGGTGTAATGCGATTGTAGACGATGCTTCTTCTTTATCAACAACGACTTCTTTAATAAAATATATATTTTTATCAAGGTCTCTTAATTTGCTAGCAACAAGTTGTGTGACTAATTCTTCGTAAATTCCTTGATTCATAAGCTTAAATATTCAAGTAATATTGGGATATCAGCATCTGCCCAATCTAATTCGATTAATTTTTTATTTTCTAGCAAACGGTACTCAACATGTTCTAGCAAAATTATTTCACCCCCAATATAATAAGTTAAAAATGGATTTAACTGGATTAAAATATTTGGATATCTATGGATTGTTGAAGTTAATTTTTTGACAATTTCTATTTTTATATTTAGTTCTTCAAAAACTTCACGTTCTATGCATTCTTCGGCAGTTTCATTGGTTTCAATTTTACCACCTGGAAATTCCCATTTTAAAGGTAAACTCATGGCTGGGCTTCTTTGAACAACTAAAACTTTTTCCTGGAAACAAATTATGGCACAAGCAACCTCTATTAATTTTAGCTCCATATCTTATTTATCTAATATATTATCCCCCTCCCCTCTTCACTCCACCGCATACGCCACATACCAATCCCCGGATTTGGTATTGAGTTTTCCACCACCACAGGCGATTACGACGTATTGTTTGCCGTTGATGGCATAGGTGCTGGCGGAGGAATAGCCCGCTGCAGGTAGGGTAGTTTGCCAAAGTGTTTTGCCCGTGGCTTTGTCAATGGCTCGGAATTGCTCGTCTCTTGTTGCGGCTATGAAAATAAGTCCGCTTGCTGTAACCAAAGGTCCTCCATAATTATCGGTACCAGTGAGCGGAATGCCTCGTCTGGTAAGCTCAGGGTATTCACCCAACGGGATTTGCCACCGGTGCTGGCCAGTATTGAGGTCAATAGCCGTAAGTGTGCCCCAAGGTGGCGTACTAATGGGATAGCCATTGGAATCATACCAACGGTTATAGCCCGTATGACGGTAGGGAATTACCGATTTGGTCGTATTGGCTAATTTTTGATTTTTGTTTTTATCCATCAAGAAATCAATAATCGCAGTTTGTTCCTCTCTTGATATATGGGTGAATGAAGGCATCATACCCCGCCCAGTAGACAATAATTTGCTGATCTGGCCTTGGTTCATACGTTTATTGATATTTGCCAGTGAGGGATACGATCCATCATGGTTACCCATACGGTCGTTTCCATGGCAAGCCGCACAGTTTTGTCGGTACAATTTAGCGGCTGTGGTGGTCTGTCCCGTTTCAACTTCCTTTTCTACGAGCGAAGTATATACCGGAATTTCTTTGGCAGGAACATACAAAATTCCTTCTCGATCAACCGCAGCACCTCCCCATTGCGCGCCTCCGTCTGTCCCTGGAAAAAAGATGGTTCGTTCAAAACCAATAGGTATATACGGCCGTCCGGTTTGTGATTTTTTTATGATCTGGATTAAGGAGTCTCTGTCAGCTACGAAGCTGTTCAGGTCTTTTTCTGTAAAACCCTGTCTGGTAAATGGAAGTGGTAAGGTAGGTATTGGTTGTGTAGCGGCAGGTTTTTCGCCTGGCACTGCGGCACTACCATCAAATGGCGTTTCCACAATTGCCAGTAAGTCTGTCCAAAACAAAAACCATCCCTTGTTTGGTGGTTAAAGTCACTACTTCGTGTTGGGTGCCGTTAACCGTAATCGTGGTAAGGTTCGGCGGTGATGGTGGATCGCGATCCCAAATGTCATGATGGACCAACTGGTAATGCCATATTTTTTTGCCCGTTGCAGCATCAAGCGCAAGCAGGCAGTTGGCATATAGGTTATCTCCCGGACGGTTTCCACCGTAAAAGTCATAAGCGGCAGAACCTGTTGGAATATAGACGATACCGCGCTTCCGGTCGATGGCCATTCCTGTCCAAGCATTGGCGCCGCCGGTTTTTTGTCGAGGGTCGCCGTTCAGCCAAGTTTCATAACCAGGCTCGTCTTTTTGCGGGATGGTATGAAAAGTCCATGCCAGTTTTCCCGTCTTGGTATCATAAGCTCGAATATCTCCGAGCAATGCCGTTTCAATTTCATTGACACGCGTACCTACAATAATCAAGTTTTTGAAAATGGTATTGGGGGTATTGGAAGTCAGGTAATCATCAGCACCAGGGCGCTCAATACCTATCTTGAGATCAATACGTCCCTGTTCTCCGAATGTTTTAACAAGTGTACCTGTTTTTGGATCAATCGCATAGAGCCATTTACCTGCTCCAAAGAAAATCCGTTTGTCTTTTCCATCAGTCCAATAGGTAACGCCACGGCTGGTAGTGCCACCATTATCCTTTAAGCTGGTTTTCCACAATTCTTTACCTGATGCAGCATCCACTGCAAATGCCTGGGTATTGGCGGAAACACCATATAATATCCCGTCAATAATAATGGGGTTGCACTGTATTTGGGTACGATTACCTATTGTATCAACACCACCAGAACGGTAGGTCCATGCCACTTTAAGCTGGTTAATATTTTGCTTATTGAGCTGAGTCAATTCGGAATAATGGTTTCGATCTCCGCCACCATTGTATTCCTCCCAGTTGACAAAATAATCCTCCTTTTGAAGGGTCAAAGTGACCAACACCATCGCAAAAAGCCAGACCAATAGTTTCATAATTTTCGGGGTTAAATCAATTGGTGGCCATCGGCAGCATGATTCGTTCAAACTGCGGATGGCCCTAATTGTGTATTACGCTTTCTCCCACATTTCTTTGGCTTTTGCCAAATCTCGTTTCATGGCGTCGAAAACTACTTTTTTGTCTACCGTTAATTCAAAAGCACCATGATTTGCTCCACCCAAGGGGTATTCAAAGTGTAAACTGATAGGTACCTGAATATTGTTCTTTTTCAATATTTTGAAATAAGTATCAAAATCAACCATTCCTTCTCCTAATGGTACATTGGTAGCCACCATTTTACCTTTTACTTTTTCCCAAATGCTATCTTTCAGAACAATTGTTTTGATGTTTGGCGTGATTAATTTCAAGCCGGTTTGCCATGAAAGTCCCCCTTCCACCGTGGCGTGTCGAATGTCGTATTGCGTGCCCATGTGTTTTAGGTCTGCTTTTTTGAGAATTTCCCAGATTTCAAACATAGAGGCACCACACCAAAGTCCAGCATGGTTTTGGTAACAACCTACCAAACCCAATTTGTTGTTTAACTGGCTAAGTCCCGCAATTTTGTCACGGTATTCGTCCAAAAACTGTGGGATTGATTTATTTCCCTGGTATTTATACCAATTCATTCGGTAGTAATTGAAACCCTGAGCGGCAGCTGTTTCCAGCAGTTTTTTATCCACCGCATTTTTGGAATCCTCCACTGCTGTACAAAAGAGTGAAGGCGTAAATCCAACCTTTTTCATCGCTGCAACCGCTTTTGGGAGGTCTTCTTGTACTTTTTCTGGTTCTACATGTCCCTTTGGGCGAATGGTGAGGTCAATGCCGTCAAAGCCGATTTCTTTTGCAGCTTCTGCCATGTCGTCGTAATTCAAAAATTGAAGATGTTTTGAAAATACATGAATAGGAGGCATTGCTGCGTTGTTTATGGGCTTACTAGCAAACATATCAGCAGAAACCAACGGTAGTAAACTCCCTGTAAGGGCTGAGTTAATGATAAACTTGCGTCTTGAAATGGAAGTGGACATAGTTTTTATAGGAATAAGTTTTTGAATTATTTTTGGATAACGAAGTTGAAATTGCTGGCTTTTTTCAGTTGCTTATCTTTCAGGACAATGCGTTGAACTGGATGGTTATCCCATTTAGTTTTGAAACTACGGTACTCCATCCCATCGGTAGAGGGTAATTCGGTGCTAACGGTCCATTTTTTAGCATCGTAATTTAAGGTTACCGTTTTTTGAGTAGGAGTTGTGAAAATGATTTTTCCCACTTTTGAATGGTCTACCTCACAAACCGTCATGAATATTTGTTCCAACGTTTTTGGCGTTTCGTCCAGTGTATATTGCTCTGCAATAGTAACCGAATTTTTATTGCGATCCATGGTAACCGACCTGTTCCAGGTTTTTATACCCGCTTCTTTTGGGTAGGATTTTGCGATATCCATTTTAAGGGTGGCTTCCTTTTCAGTATTGTTGCTACTCACAGTTTCTGCCATAAAAGCCCTTCCGGCTTTTTGTCCATATCCGTTAATTATAGGAAGGTTATGGTACTGAGATTGGGTAAACCACAGTTCGTAGCGTTGTGCTGAAAAAGTTCTGGCGGTATAATTTCCTCGTCCAGCATCAATGATAATAGGTTCTCCGTCTGCATAAATGATAAAATCACCCACGTCATTATGGTTATGACTTTCGGCATTGTGGCCACCGTGTGTTGCTAAATACAAGCCGTTTTTTGACCGAGCTGTCATAACCTCAATGTCTGATAACCAAGCGTAGGAGACTGGCGAAAAGGTGGACTCAGTGGAAGGTATTTTATTGACCGTTAAAAGGTTCTGTACTTTGCGCATTCTATGGAAACCATTGTTAGACGATCCGGTCGCTGGAAAATGGTTATATGCCCAAATCCCAAACTGTGTCAACTGTTCATCTTTTATTTTTTGGCCAAAACGGTATAACATCAATCCGTCAGGCCGAAGTTTAGGATCGGCATCAGCAAAATTTACAAAATAGTCGTTGGCTATATGAACCTTGTAAACATAAGTTGCCAAATTATGAATAAGCTGGTTGTCGAAAATATCCACCTTGTTGTTAGTAGCACTTTGCATCATTTCTAGTACATCAAAGACGCAAGCACCCGCAGCAAACCAATAACTTGGTCCTTCATCGCAGCCCCCGTCATCTCCCAAACTATTGAGATAGGCATCCATCAAAGTAAGGTAAGTATAGGCGTTTTCTTTACGGAGATTAGTATCCTCCTGCAGTAATAAATTAGCCGTAAGTAAATTAGAAACTATCCAAGGATTCCAGTTATTAACGGGCCTGTTTCTACTCAGATAGCCATAGCGCTCTGTTTTTTTGATAGGTTCAAAAACCCGTAGATTGGTTTCGTATCTAATTCTTTGGCGCAAAAAGGGTGAAATTGCATCCAGCTTATCGCCCACAAAATAATCGGTAAGTGCCAATACAGAGGCTGTTTCTGCGGCAAACAAATCAACGGTTGGGTCGGCCGCGTCGGGTAAACCTTTGCCGGCTTTTTGCATACTTAAATGTGCCGAGACTCCCCAGAAGCTTTCTTCACAAATGAGCCATACGTAATTAAATATCGCTTCGGTAAAACGGTTTTTACCTTCCACAGCTTCCGCCAAAACGAGATCGGTGAGATTGGATCTTCTTCCAAAAGAAATTGCACCATGTTCCTCGCGATCGCCAGAACGAGCAAAATTCATCATGATGGTTCCTGTAAGCGATGGCATTTCTTTGGCTAATGCCGCTTCTCCTGCTTTTATCACCGATCGTTTTAAGGAATCAGGAAGTGCTTTTTCCCATTCTGCAACGGTTTTGGGGTAAGGTTTCCAATCAGAACGATCAATTAAATGATTGGCTATATCAGAAGAAGAATATTTATTGGCTAAAATGTCCCTTTGCTTTACTTGGGCAGCGGCATGAATTGAAAAAAGGAGTAGGAATAAAATTGGTTTTTTAAGCATCGCTTCGTGGTTTTATTTAAAAGGCAAGTTAAGTCTTCAAATACTTAGACGTTTAAAAGTAGTTTTACCTTGATCTTTTGATAGTAGAAATTTAGATTATTGGCTTTATTTAAATAATTAATCGGCTATTTACTGATATGGAAAAATTTAACAGGAGAGACTTTTTTAAAGGAAGTGCTGCTTTGGTAGCCTTTACTATTGTACCACGTCATGTGATTGGTGGTAAGGGTTTTGTTGCACCAAGTGACAAACATACTTTCGGGTTTATAGGATGTGGTAAGCAAAGTGGTGGCTTACGGGGACGTTTTTTGGCGACAGACAAAGTTCAGATTGTGGCGGCTTCGGATGTCTATGGTATCAAGCAAAAGACTTTTGTGGATGCCACCAACAAATGGTATGCTGATAAACTGGCTAAGGATAGTTACAAATCAGCCATTGGAATCACCGATTTTCGGGAGCTTTTGGCAAGAAAAGATATAGATGCAGTGGTCATTGCTTCGCCTGACCATTGGCATGCGGGTATGGCGGTAAAGGCGGCACAGGCCGGTAAGGATATTTACTGCGAAAAACCATTATCACTTACGGTACAAGAAGGTAGGGCTATGGTGGATGCAACTCGAAAAAATAACCGTGTTTTTCAAACCGGTAGTATGCAACGGTCTGCTAAGGAGTTTACCCAAGCCGTACAGCTGGTAAGAAGCGGTGCCATTGGCAAATTGACTAAGGTAATCGTAAGCGTAGGTGGACCTCCAAAACCATGGGATTTACAAGCGGAAACCAAACCCGTTGATCTAAATTGGGATTTATGGATGGGGCCGAATGCGGTAGAAAGGCCCTATAACAATGAGCCTGCGCCTGCTATGGATGCGAAGTTTTGGCCAAAATGGCGCGATTATGAAGAATTTGGAGGTGGTGGTATGACCGACTGGGGTGCGCATATGTTTGATATTGGCCAGTGGGGGATGAATATGGACGGTAGTGGACCGGTAGAGATTGTTTATTCGGAACCAGGAAAAGGACTGGTTTATAAATATGCCAATGGAGTAGAAATGGTTCACCAGCCGGTTGCCGGTAAAAATTATTGTCATTTTATAGGTTCCGATGGTGAGGTTTGGGTAACAAGAGGAAATATCAAAGTGACTCCAGAAACCATGACAGATAAAGTGTTTGAACCTGGTGAGTTTGGTGTTTATACTAGTACGAACCATTATTTGGATTTCTTAAATGCAATTGAAACTCGTAAACCACCTATTTGTGATGTAGAGGTGGGGCACCGTACGGCTTCGGTTTGTAATCTTGGTAATATAGCTTATAAATTGAAGCGGTCTTTGAAGTGGGATCCTGCAAAAGAAAAATTACAAAATGATAAGGAAGCCAGTAAGTTATTAGGCCGAGATATGAAAAAAGAATGGCGTGTGTAGGTGATTTGAAATGACTTTTAGTAAAACCCCCTTGTCAAAACTCAAAAATGGCAAGGGGGTTTTGGGTTATTATTCAATTGTAAATCTTAAAATATGTTCACAGTTTCTAAAATGTGGTATTTTTGTATTTATGACTACTGAACAGAATACCATTCGTTTCCATACACTTGATGAATTGGGTCAGGTGGCCCATGAGTTAATGGCGCTTGGCCGAGGTACGCCTATTTGGCTTTTTGAAGGGGAAATGGGCGCGGGTAAAACCACTATCATTAAGGCGCTTTGTGCTTATTTGGGGGTAGAGGCCACCGTAACCAGCCCTACTTTTGCGTTGGTAAACGAGTACCTAACAGAAGATAAGCGACTGGTTTATCATTTTGATTTTTACAGGATCACCCATGAAACCGAAGCGCTGGATATTGGGATTGAAGAGTATTTTGATTCGGGATATTTTTGTTTTATAGAATGGCCAAGTTTGATTGAATCATTATGGCCAAATGATTATTTGATGATCAAAATTGCTGTGATGGAAGATGGAGAACGCATAATTACAGTGAACCAAATAAATTAATTGACTCTTGAATTTAGTAATACTGAAATAATTATACTTCATGGCACAACCACAAATTACGGGATTTGAAAGACTGGCGAAACAATCGGAATTGTATCCGAAAGAGTCGCTGATGGAAGTGAAGAAAGATCAAAATGCACTATTTATTGGATTACCACGCGAAGTATCGTTGCAGGAAAACCGTATTGCACTTACACCGGAGGCGGTGGGTCTTTTGGTGAGAAATGGGCATGAAGTTTGGGTAGAGTCAGGAGCGGGTGTTGGCGCGAATCTTACAGATCATGAATATAGTGAGGCGGGCGCTAAAATCGTTCATAGCCCCCAGGAGGTTTTTAAAGCGAATATTATTCTGAAAATTGAGCCATTGTTGCCCAAAGAGTTTGAATATGTGCAGGCATCCTCTACGATAATTTCTGCGATGAACTTGCCTTCTTTGGATAAAACCTACTTTGAAAAACTCAATCAATTAAAAGTAACCGGTATTGGTTATGAGCTAATTGAAGATAAAGTGGGTGGTAAACCGATTATCCGTGCCATGGGAGAAATAGCCGGTAGCGCAGTTTTACTAATCGCGGCAGAATATTTGTCTAACTCCAACGGCGGGAGAGGGGGGATTTTGGGCGGAATTACAGGAGTTCCTCCCACCAATATTGTGATTTTAGGAGCGGGAACCGTTGCCGAATTCGCTACTCGAGCGGCTTTAGGAGTTGGGGCGGATGTGAAAGTGTTTGATAAACATATATATAGATTACAACGGTTAAAATACGCAGTGGGGCAAAACCTGTATACTTCCATTATTGATACCGATACCTTATCGGAGGCCATCAGCAAAGCGGATGTACTTATTGGTACCATGAAAGGGGATAGTACCCTGAGTCCCATGGTGGTGACGCGGGAGATGATCGAGCAAATGAAGGCAGGCTCAGTAGTAATAGATGTAAGTATAGATCAGGGTGGTTCTTTCGAAACATCAAGAACTACATCGCATGATAACCCCGTTTTTAAGCACAAGGAAGTGATACATTATTGTGTGCCCAACATACCTTCCCGGGTTGCCCATACAGCCAGTACGGCTTTGAGTAATGTGTTTTTGCCGTTTTTGTTACGAACAGGAACATTAGGAGGGATTGAAGAAATGATTTTCGCGAATCGTTGGTTTATGAAGGGAGTGTATTGTCATAAAGGGACTTTAACTAACTCCAATATAGCACGGAGTTTTAATCTGCGTTATAAGGATCTAACTTTGTTAATTGCAGCAAGGTTTTAAAATTAAACTTGGGAAATACCCCTGCCGCATTTTTTTGACGGCATGAAAAATAACGAATAAAACAAAATATGATCAATAATAGTAATGAAAACGCATTAATGGATGATGCAAACTCTCCAGAACTGAATACCAAAATAATGGGTAGGATTTCTGAAGATTTTGTAAAGGTCTCGGATCAGTTAAAGGAAGCATCTTATCAGATTAGGAAAAGAGGTTTTTCAGAAAATCCAATTTTTGTAGTCTCAAATACCGAAGTAGAGGTGGGTGCGCTCTTAATTGGAGAAGGAGAGATGCAGAATCGTTTTTTCTACAGAGCTTCTTATATGCAGGAATTTTTGGATCGCAAGTTGATAGGAGAGGAGTCTATTCTCCTGTTTAAAGAAAACTATAAGGATGCGGATGAATATTGCTGTCTTTTTACTTTAATTGGGGAGTTTTCGGGTTTTGTATTTGTTCCATTTCCAGAAGATTAGCCTTTTCCAATAGTTTCGGGGTATACATAGATAGAAGCAAGGTGTTTTTTGCTTCTATACAAAAGATTTAGTGTCGTCATTAGTTGGACTTTATCGTAATTTGTTCCGTAGCCCAATTACCAGTTGGCCAACCGATACATCTAAGAAATGATTTTCTTGGTGCTTGCTGGAATCTGGGTTATGATCACAAAAGTCTTTGTACAACATCATCCATGGATACGTCTATTAACTGAACCGATTAGTTGCTATGAAATCAAAACTTTTATTTGAAAAAGAGCTTGAACCTATTTTTTTAGAGAAGTTTCCAGCTTTTCCAGAGGACGTAAAAAATGCCATTGTGCAGTATGGACCCTACGTAATGGTAGTGTTTGCGGTGCTCGGTTTGGTAGCATTACTAGGAGCTGGTGGCTTAGGGAGTGTTTTGTTTGGGTTAGGAGCGGGTACTTTGGCTTCTGGATTCGCGTTTTACGTATCCATTTTAGTAGGTATTGTTACCACGATCCTGTACTTAATGGCATTTAAACCTCTCAGAGCTAAGCAAAAAGCAGGCTGGAATTTACTTTATTATGCAATGCTAATCTCCATGCTGGGCAGTTTAATACAGTTACAGATTTTAGCACTCCTCATTAGTGGAGCCATCGGCTTTTGGGTATTATTCCAAATCAGAGAGAAATATGTTTGACATTAAAAGCGAGGAATTAAGGTAAACTTTTGTTCCTTTTACGTGATTTGGAAGTGCTTCTTTATACCCCTCAGCATTGCTGTTTCATAACGTATTGTAGTAAATGTTGTTTTAGCTTCGTTTCCAAATCTTCTATTTGATAGGGTTTAACAATATAATCCACGATCGTCACTTCTTCCAGTTTTTCAAGGTCAATATTTTCCTTTATAAGGGCGGTATGGGCAATTATCGGAATTTGAAGTCCCGCATTTCGAATGTTTATGGAAAGTTGGTATCCATCAATCGAGGGCATATTTAAGTCCATTAGAACGAGGTGGATATTTTGATTTTTAATTATTTCTATGACTGGGTCTTTATCAGTAGCAGTAAAGCAATTGTAGCCTAAATTAGATATGGTTTTTTCCGAAACAATCAGGTTGAGTTTTATGTCATCCACTATAAGGATATTGAATTTTGTTTCGTCAATAGGAAGTAATAGATTTTTGCACGGTTGTTCCGAAGCGTTCAAAAGTGACAGGTCAAAGCAAAATTTGGAACCGCCTTTCTCTTCGTTGGTTATCACAATTTCACTATTCATCGCGTTTAGAAATTCAGTTACGATATGTAGTCCAATTCCAAAATCAAGATAAAAACTTATTTGCTTCAAATCATCTTGCAAGGTTGCGGTTTCGTTCGAGAGGATTTGTTTAATCACTTCCTGGTTTAAGCCGGATCCATCGTCCGTAAAACTGAAATGAAAGGTGGATTTTTCTACATCAGATTCGACTAGATAAATTACTATTTTCAGCGTCCCATTGGTGGTACAGTTTTTAATTGCGTTCGTAATCAGGTTGGCTATGATCTGAATAAGCTTCTGTTTATCCCCTTTTACAGGATATTTACTCATTATTTGATTGTCAATTTCAATAGTTACATTTTTTTGATCCGCAAGATAGAGGACGGTGTTACTTACTTCCTCATAAATTTGGGCAATATCAAAAACCTCATTTTCCAGTAAAATTTCATCCGATTTTTCAATTTTGTGGTGTTGCAGCACATTGTTAACTAATTGCAACAGATGATTGCCCGAATTGATGATCGCTTCAATGTTTTTTGGGGTGTTGTTCTCTCTTTGTCTGAGTAACTTGGCCAAGCCCGTCACTGCAAAAATGGGGGTACGTAATTCGTGAGATAAAATGGCAAAATAGCGGGATTTCTCTGAGTTTAGTTTTTCCGACATCTCAAACTCATTTTGTAAAAGGGCATTGAGCTGAATTTGATTTTGCTTTGATTTACGCAAATAAATCAGTCCCAAGACTGTAAACCCTAATAATAGCAGGGACAGTCCGGTGATGTAGTAACGCTCACGTGTAAGTGCCCTAATTTCCCCTTGCCGTTGTTCTACCGTTTTATTTAGTTCGTTTATTTTACGGATAAATGTGGGGATTTTATTAAACCGCTTTAGTGCTATTTTTTGATGCATATTGGCATGAAAATGCATCTGTTTTTGTAATGTGTCAATTTTATTAAATTCTTTTTTCTTTAAAGCAAGCTTGGAAAGATGTAGGTAAATTCTGTTCAGTTTTTCATGGTCATTTCTAGGTCCAAAAAATTGGGCAGCTTTGTTTAGATATTTTTCAGCTTCTGTCAATTGGCCCAATTCTAGGTAACTGTGTCCCATCTCTAAATCCACTATGGCAGCATCTACCGTCGTACTGTACAAATAGTCGGGATCAATAATATGTACTTGGGTGAATTTTTTAAGACTGTCTTGAAACTGTTTGCCATATTTAAGTGCCTCTGGATAGTTGCCCGCTGTATATGCATAGTGAATTACTAATTCTTGTAAGGGGTTAAGAACTTGAAAACCAATATTATGTATTTTTGAAATTTCAAGTACTTTTTTCAAATCATAAGCTATGGAGTCGGTTTGCCCTAGCATTCTTTTTGCGTTGTTTAAATCTTTAATTGCATTGGCATATTGTTCCCAATTTCCAGTGCTTTTGTAGATCTCGGCACAATCTTGAAAATAAGTTAATGCGGCCGGCGTATCGAAAATAATGTAACTTATATGACCGAGCACGAACGCAGATTTAGCTTTTAAGATTTTATTTTCAATAGTTGGGTAAAGTAAAAATAGCGGTTGAACGGAATCGTAATCCAGATTATCATAAAGGGATACATTTATGTATTTTTTATTCGCTTCCCATTGTTTTAACACAATACTGTCACTAGGACTGTACTGAGCATAGATAGCCACCCCACTAAATTGGATAAGTAGCAAAAGCATGGGCAGTAGTACCCGCTTTTTAAAATTTAGGTAGGTGTGGGGGGAGTTCATTTTCTGATCTAATGTCCAATACTAAATACTCATAAGATAGCTATTAAAAAAGATACTTACTAAAAAATGTAGCTTTTATATAGTATTATTTGTAATATTTCATTATTCTTTGTCTAAATAATACATAGATCACGAAACCAGTATCCAAGTGAATGATTTTAGTTGGATATTTAGAGCCTGTTTCTATGTTAAAATGCAAGCAAAAGAGTGTTTTTTATTGTAAAT
>CAXBLH010000038.1:0-20702 GCA_963976315.1 uncultured Dyadobacter sp. | reverse complement strand
TCATAAACAAATCAGGTATCCACAAAGCATAAAACAGATCACGGGCACGTTGTTCTTCTTTTCCGTGGTTCTTTTTAAGATCTAAGAAATCAAAAATATCGGCGTGCCAGGGCTCCATATAGATCGCAAAGGAACCTTTTCTTTTTCCACCACCCTGATCCACGTAACGTGCGGTATCGTTAAATACACGCAACATCGGCACAATTCCGTTGGAAACACCATTGGTACCTTTAATATAAGAACCTGTTGCGCGCACGTCATGAATACTCAGGCCAATACCACCTGCGGATTGCGAAATCAATGCACAGTTTTTCAGTGTGTCATAAATACCATTGATACTGTCTTCTTTTACCGTCAATAAAAAACAAGACGACATTTGTGGCTTAGGGGTACCTGCGTTGAACAAGGTAGGCGTTGCATGTGTAAACCATTTTTCCGACAATAAATGGTAGGTTTCAATGGCTTGCTTGATATTCTTTTGGTGTATGCCAACCGCGACCCGCATCAACATGTGTTGTGGACGTTCCACTATCTTACCTTCTACTTTCAGTAGGTAAGATTTTTCCAAAGTTTTATAACCGAAATAATCGTAACCATAATCACGATCATAGATAATGGTAGAATCCAACAAAGAGGCATTTTGACGGATTACTTCGTATACTTCTTTGGAAATTAAGGATGCATTTTCACCTGTTTTCGAATCAACATAAGTATAAAGTCTTTTCATGGTGGCTGAAAAGGACTTCAAGGTGTTTTTATGTAAATTCGAAATGGCAACCCTTGCCGCAAGAATGGCATAGTCGGGATGCTTGGTGGTCATAGAAGCAGCAGTTTCCGCTGCAAGATTGTCCAATTCGGCAGTGGTTACACCATCATAAATCCCCGAAACAACTTTTTTAGCTACCTCCACTGGCTGAACAAAACGAGCGTCCAAACCATAGCTCAATTTTTCGATGCGAGCAGTTACTTTATCGAATTTGACAGATTCTCGGCGTCCGTCACGCTTTATAACATACATTGACATGGTTATTTCTTGAATGAGTTAGTGATGTATTTTATCTTAATGAAAGGCTCTACTTTGACTTGAATTGCAGACCGAAATAACAACTATTATAGCTAAAAAGCAATCCTAGGACTGGTCTGGATTAGCTAGAAAAAAAAGAGTTTTGCATTAAGAAATTGTAAAATATTCGTTTCAAGAAAGTTAAGCGGACAATTAGGTAAAAGGGAGGTTGTAAAAATATTTCAAATTTTTTTACACAAAAAAATGTTTCACAAAATAAACAAAGTTGTAAACTTTTTTACTTATGAAAAATCCTTACTACTTACAAAACAGTTATTTAAGTAATTTTTTCTGTATACTTTTTTATTTTCAAAAAAAATATTTCAACAATTCAAAACCAACAGGTAGTTATACCTAGTTAGATTCTTTTAAGGGTACTCTATGGAAAACCGCTCTAAAATAGCCACTATTATGACACGCAATACCAATAAAGTTTCGAGAAGAGATTTCATCCAAAGTGCCACTTTCACTCTTGCTAGCTTGGGCACCCTGGGCAGCTTAAACCTCGTTGCCAAAAATCGGGAATTGTATCAGTTGTCATTAGGGGTTTTTGCTTCCTATGACCACGCCTCATACCTTAAAAAACTTGGCTGTACCTATATAGAAGAATCTGTGGGTGGCTTTTTATTACCTGATGGTACCAATAGCACCTACAAAAAGAACAAAGCTGAATTTAATGATCTCAAATTCCCAATTTGGTCTTACGTAATTTTATTACCTCCCGAAATTAAAACAGTAGGCCCTCAAGCAAATCATAAAGCAGCCCTTGAAAGAACAGAACTAGCACTCAAAAGAGCTAAAGAGTGCGGATCCTCCTATATTGTTTTTGGGAGCGGAGGAGCCAGACACATTCCGGATGGCTTCGACCGCAACAAGGCCAAACAGCAACATATCGAACTAGTTAAACAGATGGCTCCCTTAGCGGAAAAGCATGGCGTTACCATCGCCATTGAACCGTTAAACCGAAAAGAAACTAATTTCATAAACAGCCTGGCGGAAGGGGTTGAGATTGTTGAAGCCGCTAATAGCCCTAGAATACAGCTACTTTGTGATATTTACCACATGATGGTGGAAGATGAGCCTGCCTCTGAAATAGTGAAATACGGCAAGTATATTGTTCACTGCCATATAGCAGAAAAAGAAGAAAGAACTCCTCCTGGTGTAAAAGGTGACGATTTCCGCCCATATTTAGGAGCTTTAAAACAAATTGGATACCAAGGAGGGTTATCGATAGAATGTTTTAAATATGACGATTTTGACAAGCAAATAAAAACTGGCCTGGAAGTACTTAAACAACAAATCAGTGAGGTATAAACCTCGCTGACTATCAATTTCTTAAAATATAACACAAGTTTATTTGCACTGTCAAATTATAATTTTTACTTTTGCAATCCTTTTGAGAATTGTCAGTACACAAAATACCATATAACAATGAGAAAAGATATTCATCCCAATTATAGAGAAGTGGTTTTCTGGGATCTATCAAGCGATTTCAAATTCATAACTCGCTCAACTATTGAAACTACTGAGTCTATGACTTGGGAAGACGGCAAAACGTATCCAGTATATAAAGTCGAAGTTTCTTCTAAATCACACCCTTTTTACACAGGTAAAAATGTACTTGTTGATACTGCGGGACGTGTTGATAAATTCAGAAAACGTTACAATAAATAATCTGTTTTTCAGATTATTATTGAAAAATACTCTAGCAGCCTCTTTGGAAAAATCCATAAAGAGGCTGCTTTGTTGTTTGTGTACTAAAAAAAATCGTCGAACTTTGGAAGTACATTCACTACATACTCCATGCGGAACATTATTTTATTCGACGATACAAAAATTCTTCAGCAGCTTTTACCTTTAACCTTCACCAGACCCACTGCCGGGATAAGATGCGGCATCATGACCATTGCAGAAAAGTGGCAGTTATGGTTAAATCAAGAGCTAAGCTATTACTCAAAACCCGAATTATCGGACACACCCCCCTTTCAAACGGATCCTGACTCATTATATATTAATGGTGCCCTTTGTCCGGATGATTCTTTAATAAACGAAATCACTCATCTTTCCCCCAACGTAGCCTTGGTTTCAGAACAAGGTGAATTACTGGCTATAAAAGCAACCGATCCCCAATTTCAAGTTGACCACTGGGAATCTTCGAGAAGAAAAACCTACCAGACACCCTTTACCTTAATCAGAAATGTGTGGGAAATTTTTCAATTTAATGGAGCACAAATAAAAATTGATTTTCAGAAAATCACACAGGGGCGAAAAAGTGAAGCTATTACCGATCCTTATACGGCAGTTTATAACCAAGAGGATATTTTCATTGAGCAAGGAGCCAAAATTAAAGCGGCTATGCTGAATGCAGAAAATGGCCCCATATATATTGGCAAAGATGCCGTGATACAGGAAGGAAGCAGCATCCAAGGTCCATTTGCCATTGGAACTGGAAGTACACTAGCACAGGGCACCAAAATACGCCCCAATACCACCATTGGCCCCTACTCAAAAGTGGGTGGCGAGGTGAGTAATGTGGTAATATTTGGATTTAGTAACAAAGGGCATGACGGCTATTTAGGAAATGCTGTTTTGGGTGAATGGTGTAACTTGGGAGCGAATACCAATGCCTCAAATCTAAAAAATGATCACGGAATTGTTAAATTGTACAGTTATAGCACCCATAGCTTGGAACCCACTGGGCTTGTTTTTTGCGGTTTAATCATGGGTGACTATTCAAAAGCGGGAATTTCGACCATGTTCAACACTGGTACCGTTGTGGGGGTGGGTGTAAATGTTTATGGACATGGTTTCCAGCCAAAACACATTCCATCCTTTTGCTGGGGAGGCAGTGCCGATGGGTTTACGGAGTATCGATTGGACAAAGCCCTGTTTGTTATAAAAGACACCTATCAAAGACGCAATCAAACATTCGGATCAGCAGAAGAGGCTTTATTACATCGGCTTTTTGAAAACACCAAAACACAGCGACAGTCATTTATTTTAGAATTAGACAAAACTCATAACTAGTGCAATTCAAAGAAATACCAGGTCTCGATGATATAAAGACTACCCTCATCCGGTCCGTGCAAACGAGCCATATTGCACATGCGCAATTATTTGATGGTAAGATCGGCGGCGGCGGCTTAGCCATGGCTTTGGCATTTGCGACCTATATTAACTGTGAAAACAAAATGGAACAGGACGCTTGCGGAACCTGTGCGTCTTGCATCAAAATGAATAAACTGGTTCATCCAGACCTCCATTTTATTTTTCCAGTAGCTACTTCAAAAAATGTTTCAGGGAATACCTCGGAATCTTTTCTGAATTTTTGGCGAGAATTTATTTTACAAACTCCCTATAGAACCCTTCCAGAATGGTTGGACAATATTGGGGCAGAGAATAAGCAGGGAAACATATCCGTAGCAGAAGCAAGAGGTGTTTTAAAAAAATTATCCACCAAAGCCTATGAAGGAGAATACAAAATACTCATTATTTGGAAGGCCGAAATCATGAATGCGTCGTCGGCAAATGCACTTTTAAAAATCCTAGAAGAGCCGCCAGCCAAAACGCTTTTTATATTAGTCACCGATTATTCGGACCGCCTAATTACCACAATCATATCCAGAACCCAACGAATCCATATTCCGGCATTTAAAGACCCTGAAATCAAACAGTACTTACTTAAAAAAAACAGTACAGAGCAAGAAGCGAGTCAAATTACTTTTTTGAGTGATGGAAATCTTTCTAAGGCTATTTCTTTATTTTCTGAAAAACAAGAAGATACAAATATCTGGTTTGCAGACTGGATGCGTTCTTGCTATAAATATGATGTAGCTTACCTCGTAAAACTAGCAGATATGTATGATCGGATGAATAAAGAAAAACAAAAAGCAACGCTGGAATATGCCCTTAGAATGTATCGCGATATGCTTATATGGAAACAAGGTGCAGGAGAACTTTTGCGAGTACCAGCAGAAGAACTTACATTCGTAAAAAACTTTTCAAAAACCGTTTCTTTTGAGGCAGTTGAGAAAATGATTGATGATATTAATAAGGCTTATATTCATGTTGAAAGAAATGTCAATGCAAAAATTGTGTTTTTAGATCTTTCATTAACAATAGCCCCTTATTTTAAACTAAAATGAAAACAACAAACGCTAAACTTAATATAATTGGTGCCACAGATTACGTGGATTTGCCAGAACTTGGATGGTTTAAGGCTCATGCCCGCGTGGACTCTGGCGCAACGGGCTCGTCTATACACTGTTCCAGTGTGAAACTAATAAAAGAAGGCGACCAAGAAATGTTACTGGTAAAATTAGATTCCAAACGAGGAGCTCCCGAGCATACCTTCACAGTTACTAGTTTTAAAGAAACCATTGTAAAAAACTCATCAGGCCTCGCCGAAAAACGTTTTGTTATCAAAACTATTATTGAGTTATTTGGCAGGAAAATCCGAACAGAGTTCTCACTGGCCAATCGTAAAAAAATGAGATACCCCGTCCTATTAGGCAGAAAGCTGCTGAAAGGTCGATTCCTGGTAGATGTATCCCAAAAAGATCTTTCAGCCAATAGAATTATCACAGTAGAGAATACTGAAATCCATTCGCGACGGTTAAGAAATATCAAAACGCAGCCGCACTCTTTTAAATTAATCGAATAAAATGAAAATCGCCGTTCTATCTACTAATCCTGAGCTTTACTCAACAAGGCGATTGGTAGAGGCTATACAAGAAAAAGGTCATGAGGCACTCGTTATTGACCACCTCAAATGCTTTGTGATGATTGAAGGCGGTAACCCCACCATCATTTATAAAGGCAAGCCTATCGAGCCTATTGATGCTATAATACCACGGATTGGAACCTCAGTTACAGCTTTTGGATGTGCGGTTGTACGCCAATTTGAGCTGATGAAGGTTTTTACGACTGTAAAGTCACAGGCGATTTTACGTACACGCGACAAATTGCGCAGTATGCAGGTGCTTGCCAAAGCAGGAATTGACGTACCTAAAACCGTGTTCGCCAAAAATCCCTCACAGGTAAATGAATTGATAAAGCAGGTAGGTGGCCCTCCGGTTATCATCAAGCTATTGGAAGGTACTCAAGGCGTAGGTGTTGTACTCGCAGAAAGCACCAAAGCTGCCAAATCAACCATAGAAGCGTTTTACGGACTGAAGGCCAACTTCCTAATTCAGGAATTTATTGGCGAATCCAAAGGGGCTGATATACGAGCTTTAGTTATTGGAAATAAGGTAATAGCAGCTATGAAACGGCAAGGACACGAAGGAGATTTCCGTTCCAACTTGCACCGTGGAGGCGAAGCCATGACGATCGAACTATCCCCCGCCGAGGAAGAAGCTGCCGTGAATGCAGCAAAAGCTTTGGGTATCCGTATTGCCGGAGTAGATTTATTACAATCCGATAGAGGGCCATTGGTAATGGAGGTCAACTCGTCGCCTGGGTTAAAAGGGATTGAATCAATTTCTAAAATAGATGTGGCTTCTTTAATTGTAAATTTTATTGAAGAGAGAATAAAAATGGATGAAGGGGATACGGTGGGCGTATAATTCCTTCAGTAACATCAAGAATTTATCGAAATGAAAATCAAAATAGGTACCAGAGGTAGTAAATTAGCCCTTTGGCAAGCATATTACGTACAGGACAAGCTTACAACTATTGGCATTGAAACAGAAATTGTAATCATTGAAACCAAAGGCGATAAAATTCTCGACCGTTCTTTGTCCAAAATTGGAAGTAAAGGCGTGTTCACAGAGGAATTGGAAGAGCAATTAAGGTCTGGTGAAATAGATATTGCAGTACATAGTGCCAAAGATTTACAATCGTCGCTTCACGATGATTTCCAAATCATTGCATTTACGGAACGTGAAAAACCCAATGATGTATTGGTGAGTCACGACAGATCGCTTTCGTTAAAATCTGGTAAGGAGTTTGTAGTAGGAACATCTTCAACACGAAGAATTGCTGTTTTGAAAAACTTATATCCGCATATAAAAACAGTGGATATGCGTGGAAATTTACAAACCAGACTGCAAAAACTAACGGATGGACACTGTGACGCCCTCCTTTTGGCATTTGCTGGAGTGCACCGCATGGACTATGACGACAAAATTGCTGAAGTTCTTTTACTGGATGAATTCACACCAGCCGTTGGACAGGGTTCGGTAGCGATTGAAAGTGCAACAAAGCTTGCCCCTGAGAAAATAGCCCTCATCAGGAAAGCACTTAATCACGAAGAAACTGAAAGTTGTCTCAGAGCAGAACGTGCTTTTTTAAAGAAACTGGAAGGCGGATGCAGTATTCCTGTTTTTGGATTGGCAACTTTAAGCGGTGAGTTACTAGAAATGCGTGGCGGAATTGTAAGTCTGAACGGTAGCGAATCGATAAGAAAAACAAGCACAGGCAACAGTAATAACCCAGAAAAATTGGGCTACGACTTAGCAGAGAAACTACTTGCTGCTGGGGCAGATAAAATTCTTAAAGAAATAAAGAATCAAAATAAATAGCCTGAAAACACGCTTTCTTTCAAGCCCCAATTTATCCTTTAAAAAAAAATGGCTACCTCTTTACGAAGTAGCCATTTTACATTTGGGTTTAGGATTAATTTGTTTTTGTTGCTGCAGGAGCGGCTGTTTTGGCATCTGCTCCTTTTACATTGGTAGAAGAAGTAGGCTTCCCGGTAGCAGCTGGTGCAGCTGCAGGGGCCGATTGACCTCCTCCACCCATATCTGAACCACCATCTTTTTGATCATCGTTATTGATCGACTTTCTTCTTCTAGATTTTTGCTCCACAAAATTCATTTTACCTAAGCGATACGAGAAGTTAACGCGAAGTCCTCTGTTATATAGGTAATTGTTATTAACCTGAGTGAAAGTGGAAGATTCAACTTTAGTACTCATATTAAATCTTGGTGCCAAGAAATTTTCCATAGCTAACCCAATACTACCCCGCTTATTCGCAAAATCCTTTTTAACTCCAAAATCATACATTCTGAAGCCCGCCTGCGATCCTTGCAATTGAACATCCCTTCCTCTGGCAAAAGCACCTATTTGCATTCCCCAGCCATTTTTAATGTTCACACTTGAACGCAAACGTCCACTCACTACGAATCCAGAGTTACTAGCACTCAATGACGGATCAGGGCTATTATTAGAGAGATCAGAAAAGTAGGTATCAAAACCCCCACTTATTTGCCATCTTTTGAAGAAAGTGATGTTACCAAACACGTTTACACCATAGTTCTTTTTATCTCCAATATTTCCGTAAGTCGTGGTGATAATCCCTTCTGGGCTTGTAGTACGGATTTTCTCAATCGAATTATTAGTAAATCTAGCAAATGTAGAAACGTTGATATACATCGAATTTTTAAAGAAGCTCGTACTTAGTTCAAGCTGATCCGTTAGTTCAGGACTTAGTTCAGGGTTACCAAAGCTAATATTCTGAGGGTTTGAGGCATCAACACTTGGGTTCAAATACTGGATACCTGGGCGTTGTAAACGACGGTTATAACCTAATTTGATCGTTTGTCCCTTTCCAACCGTTTGTGAAATATTAATACTTGGCACTAAATTCCCATACGCTGGAATAGCTAATTTTGTATTTTCACCCTGCATGGCATCAATACTAGTGTATTCATATCGAGCACCTGCTTTTAATGAAAATTTACTTTTTGTGGTCATGGTATAGGACATATACCCTGCGGCTACATTTTGATCGTAATTCAAGCTACTGGATGGCTGCGGAGTACTCACAGTATTAAAATAGTTGTAATTACTTTCCACCTGACGGAAAATACCTTTACCTCCCACTTCCAGCATTTGATTCGTACTTATTGGAGTTTGATAATCCACCTGTAAAGTACTTTCCTGGTTATAGCTTCCATTATTATTACCCTGTGTACCTAGCAAAGTACCCAACTGGTCATTGTTCAAGGAATAGATATTCGCATCATAATCGTTTGTACGGTTATTGCGGCTAAACTGTCCCGACACACTAAACTCTTGTTGGGGTTTCGATAGCGTCTTATAATAATCAACATTCATATCCCAGGTTCCAGACAAATCCTTTACGTCTACATCCCGATAACTGGTAGTAGTAGTACTTCCTTGGCGATTCACTGTGGTAAGTTCCTGCATATTCTTCATGTTTCTCATTCCATAACGAATGTTTGCAGAAATGGTAGATTTCGTATCCACGTCCCAGTCCCAGCCTAGGTTATAGGAACCGAAAGCCATTTTATTTTTAGAATCGCTGGTTTGCAAAATAGAAAAATCGGATGTTTTACCAGTTTGTAAATTGGAAGATTTACCTGGCATATTATAGTTAAAACGCCCAAAACCTCCTAAATTGAAACCCATATTACCCGCACGGTAATTACCACGTAATCCTACATTGGCACCTCTATTACCAACACCCGTATTCATATCAATGGTACCCCCTTGGAGTCTACTTTTCTTGGTAATAATATTGATAATACCTGCGGAACCTTCTGCATCGTAGCGAGCGGATGGAGAGGTGATTACCTCTACCGATTTAATCATATCTGCAGGAATTTGTTTTAATGCATCCGCAACGCTGGTTGCAATAATGGTAGACGGTTTATTGTTGATCAAAACCCGTACATTGGAGCTACCACGTAAAGAAACATTTCCATCAAGGTCGACGGTCAACATTGGCACTTTCTTCATTACATCTGAGGCATCACCCCCTTTACTGGTAATATCCTTTTCTGCATTGTACACCAGCCTGTCCACCTTTTCTTCTATTAGCTGCGCCATTCCAATTACTTCCACCTCATTCAATTGCACTACATCAGGAGCTAACACCACTTTGCCTAGGTCAATTTCTGTTTTACGATCAATTTTTACATTTTCGATCGTTTTGTTTTTATAGCCTATAAAGGAGATAAGTATTTTAAAATCACCCTCAGCTACCTTTGTCATATTGAACTCCCCTTTCTCGTCGGTAGTAGTTCCATCTATAGGTCTATTGGTTTTGATATCAATCAATGACAAGGAGGCAAATTCTACTGGATTGTTACTAGCAGAATCCAATAAGACCCCTTTTATTTTTCCGTTACCCTTTGGGGTATCCTCGGCAGTTCCTGGAATTACAGTTTGTCGGGTTCTTAATCGGCTATCTCCGCTTTCACGACTACCGCCACCTCCTCCACCGCCACGAGAGCCGCCACCCGGCTGGGCGTATGCCGACAGTGAGAATAATAACAAAAATGCAAATGCTGATAAAAGTCTAAATGTTTTCATGGTTTCTTCGAAAAGCGTAAAAATTACAATTTCAAAGTAAATACATTCCTAAATAGGAAAAATACGAAATAGATACAATGGCAATTACAATAGATTAAATCAGCTATTTAACCGATGAACCAATTTTACGAACGACCTAATCTCTGATTACAATCGATGATTTGGCAAAAATCACCTCCCAATTTAACTATCTGAAACGGGGACAAATAAAAACCTACCATAGACCCAAATTGTATAACTGTCGATTATACAAGCCAAATAATCGATTTGAACAAAATATTGAAAAAATATATAGTAAGATTGTACTTGGAATAGTAAGAAAAAAATATTGATAAATGCAGATTCATGAATAATCATAACACGGATAGAAAGTTCCATCCTTTATTCCTACACTTATTAGGCTGGAGTTTTTTGGCACTTTTTATTGTCTGGCAACCGCTTAGCTGGCAAGTAGAGCTACCAGTTGCTTATTGGATAAAATCGGCGGTACAGCTTATATTTCTAGTGGGGATATTTTATTTGAATTACTATTATTTATATCCCCAATTTCTGGCGAAGAATAAAAATCTCCTTTTTGTGGTGTTAAATATAGTCAGTGTCCTGACACTAGCATTAATAATTGAACAATTCAAGATGTTGATTAATTACGGCGAACATATGGATCAGGCATTTCAAGCTGCTAGGGCTGCATCTGGTCATACTAAACCCAAAAACAATTTCGATCACTTTGCGCTCCTGAACGCTTTAATTATAATTGGCATAAGTACCAGTATCGCAGCTGTACGCAATGCTCAAAGTGACCGTGAGTTTAGACAAGAATTAGAAAAACAAAAGGTAAATTCAGAGCTTAGCTTTTTAAAAGCACAAATCAATCCGCATTTCTTTTTCAATACCCTTAATAATATTTATGCTTTAACTGTGATTGATGTAGAAGCAGCGCAAAAAGCCTTGCACAAGCTCTCCCGGCTCATGCGCTATGTGCTTTATGAAACACAAAAAGAAACCGTACTACTAAGCCAAGAAATAGCTTTTGCCCAAGACTATATTCAGCTTATGGAGTTACGACTCACAGACAAAGTAAAGATAGAGCTGAACCCACCAACGCCTTTACACGACGTACCTTTGGCTCCAATGTTATTTTTACCATTTATAGAAAACGCCTTCAAACATGGAATAAGTGCTACCGAACCTAGTCATATACTGATTAACATCAAACAGGAGACCGATAAAATAACAGTCGATGTAAAAAATACACTTTTTGACAAAAAATCGGTTATATTAGAAGGTAGCAACGGGATTGGGCTCGTAAATACACAAAGAAGACTCGATCTGTTATATCCAGGAAAGCACCAACTCATTGTGAAGGAGGACAAGTCTGGCAAGGCATACCAAGTAAGATTAGAACTACAAACCACATGAACCCCTTAAAAGTAATCGCTGTTGACGATGAACCACTCGCACTAGGCCTAGTATCTTCCTTTATTGAGAAGACACCGTTTCTAGACCTTATTGGAAAATATTCGAGTGCTGTTGAGGCTTTAAGTGCAATACATAAGCTGGAGGTGGATCTCATATTTCTGGACATTCAAATGCCAGACTTAACAGGAATAGAACTCGCACGTGTTTTAGAAAAAAATGAGTCGGGCACTCCTAAAATTATTTTCACTACAGCCTTTAATCAGTTCGCAATTGAAGGCTATAAAGTAGATGCCATAGATTACTTGTTAAAACCTTTCAATTATGAAGAGTTCCTAAGAGCGGCTACCAAAGGCAAATCCTATATTGAGCTACTTCAAAAGGCTGCCCAGTCCACTCCGTCACCGGGGGGTAAAGAGGAGTTTTTATTTTTGAAGGTAGAATACCAAATGTACCGAATTCTATACGATGATGTTCAGTATATTGAAGGTCTGAAAGATTATGTAAAAGTCCATTTAAAATCGGAATCAAAACCGCTATTATCACTCACTAGTTTGAAAGCACTGGAAGAAAAACTCCCCTCTTCAAAGTTCATGCGCGTGCATCGTTCCTACATTGTAAACTTGGATCAAATTAGTGCAATTACTAAAAACAGCATTCAGATCGATAGCAATACCATACCGGTAAGTGATCAATATAAAGAAACATTCAACCAATTTTTAAGTAAGTGGCTTTAACTGTTATCTTAAACAGTAGCAAATCTAGACCTGAATGAATTTAAAGACCAAGTTTTACCTCTCCGTTGTTTTAAATTTATTGCTTTTTGGTGTCTTGGCATCTGCGGTCTATACTTATAGAGCCAAGCTTTATCAACGATTTTTGACCAAAACAGATGGTATTAATATCGTGATGTTTGGTAACTCTATTGTTGCGCAGGGGAACTGGATAGAACTCTTAAATAGAACTGACGTTGCTAATAGTGGATTACCGGGCCGAGTAACCTATCATTTTTTACAAGAAATAAATTCTCAAGTACTTGCTAAAAAACCAAAAGTATGTTTCGTAATGGGTGGTATCAATGATATTACTGTAGGCGTTTCAGAAGAAGCGACCTTTCATAATTATACCAAGTTGCTGGAAATATTAGAGACAAATCAAATACAACCCGTTGTCTCTGCTACCCTCTATGAGCAAAACGATGCCATCAGTAAAGCAAAAGTAGATCGACTGAATGCTTATTTAAAAAGCTATTGTAAAGCAAAACAGATACCCTTTCTTAATCCCAATCGCTATTTATCGGATTCGACAGGATTACGAAAAGAATTTGCAGTAGACAAAACCCACCTTAATGAAAAGGCTTACCAACTATGGGCTAAAGATATAATAACAGTACTTGCACAATTGAAAATATAAATTCCATGTACAGTTGAAAAACAATAAAGCCGGAACACATCATTGCGTTCCGGCTTTATTTTATTCAATATAATGAAAATCAATTATTGTGCATTGATTTGGTTCATCACCTCAG
The DNA here is from genome assembly GCA_963976315.1 of uncultured Dyadobacter sp. Taxonomy (GTDB): domain Bacteria; phylum Bacteroidota; class Bacteroidia; order Cytophagales; family Spirosomataceae; genus Dyadobacter. The sequence goes on along the minus strand of CAXBLH010000038.1, from coordinate 7,413 downwards.
TTTGCTTGCGAATTGATTCCATGTGTACCAATTTGAAAAGCTCATCTACCAAGTTGGGATATAAGCTCAAGCTTTTACCCCAAGCTGCACGTGTTTCAAGAACTTCTCTGAAACGATCCACTTGGTAAGCAGCAACATTATTATCGCGTTTGTATTCCGCAAGGCTCTCCACCAACGACATACGAGCCGCAAGGTTTTCAAGAAGCTCACGGTCCAAATGATCAATTTTACCACGTACTACTTCCAATTGTGTTTGGTAGTCGCTACCGTAAGATTCTTTACGAACATGTAGTTCATGAAGCATTTCACCCAAAGCGGCAGGAGTCAATTGCTGAGAAGCATCCGACCATGCTTTATCCGGGTCACGGTGTGACTCGATGATCAACCCGTCATAATGTAAATCCAAAGCGCGTTGTGACAATTCGAACAACAAAGAACGCTTTCCTGCCATGTGGCTAGGATCACCAATTACTGGTAATTCAGGGAAAAGCTTTTTAAGTTCAATGGCTATATTCCACATTGGAGAATTTCTGAACTTGTTCTCCTGAGCGTTAGAAAATCCACGGTGGATAGCACCGATTTTTTTAACACCAGCTTGGTTCAAACGTTCCAATGCACCTACCCATAATTGCAAATCGGGGTTAACAGGATTTTTTACCAATACAGGAACATCAACTCCCTTAAGAGCATCTGCCAATTCCTGAACATTAAATGGATTAACGGTTGTACGAGCACCTACCCAAAGAATATCAACGCCATACTTCAAAGCAAGCTCAATATGCTGCGGAGTAGCAACTTCTACTGCTACAGGCATGCCTGTTTCCTTTTTCACCTGTTGCAACCATGGCAAGGCAGCTTCACCCATTCCTTCAAAACTACCTGGACGAGTCCTCGGCTTCCAAACTCCCGCACGGATTACGTGCGCAAACCCTTCTTGTTTAATTTGGGATGCGGTTTCTAACATTTGTTCCTCGGTCTCTGCACTGCAAGGCCCGGCAATCACCAAAGGTTTCCCGTCGGTATTAATCCAACTGCTAAGCGGTAGGATATCTAAAGAAGCATTCATATTCAAAAACTTGTCCTTAGTAAATATAGAAAATTATAATTATTCGATTCAGTATGATGCTCATTTCAGAGTTTGACGTACATTTGAAACAAAACTGCAATCAAATTTTTTATATGCGTATTCATTTCGCATCTTTGATTACTTTAAAAAAGGATATAAACCATATCGAAAATAAATATTAAAAAGATGGCTTATCTCTCTCCAAGCGACGAAATACAAGTATCTTTCGATAATATAGCTGTTGCTTTTGCTTCAAAATCGGACTCTCAATTGAGAAAAACCTACTGGTTATTCAAAATTATGAATCGAGCTCAAATCGTAAATTTAGGTACTTTTTTCATAAAGCTTGCACTAAAGCTACACTTACCAGTAAAAAATCTTATTAAGCACACCATTTTTGAACAATTCTGTGGTGGACAGTCTATTAGAGATTGTGATCAAACCATTGCTTTACTTGCTCAGGCAAATATTGGTACCATACTGGATTATTCTGTGGAGGGGGAAGACACAGAAAGAAACTACGATTTCACAACCTCTGAAATCTTAAAAACCATTGAAAAGGCCACTATTTCTTCCGAAATACCATTTTCTGTATTTAAGCTAAGTGGACTTGTCTCCACAGAGTTACTAGAAAAAGTACAGCAAAAGTCACCCCTATCACCAGAGGAGTTAGGCGCATTTGACCTCGTAAAAGGTCGTGTGGACCGCCTCTGTTTGGCTGCGTATACCAATAATGTCCGCTTGTTTTTTGATGCCGAAGAAAGTTGGATACAAGATGTCATTAATGAGATTGCTTATACCATGATGGAAAAATACAACCAAGAAAAAGCCATTGTATTTAACACCTATCAGTTATACAGGCATGAAACCCTGGATTCTTTAAAGAATGCCTACTTAATAGCCCGTGAAAAAGGGTACCAGGTTGGAGCTAAGCTGGTACGAGGTGCGTATATGACCAAAGAAAATATGAGGGCTAGAGAAAATAATTACTTCAGCCCTATTCATACTAGCAAGGAAGAAACTGACCAGGACTATAACGCAGCGATCGAATTTTGCTTGGAGCACATCGCTCATTTTGCTGTTTGTTTGGGAACACACAACGAAGCAAGTTGTAGTTACTGTGTCTCAAAAATGAAAAAAATTAGCATCGCTAAAAATGATAATCGTATTTGGTTTGCACAATTACTCGGTATGAGTGATAACATTACATTCAACTTGGCTAAGCAGGGTTACAATACGGCAAAGTATGTTCCATACGGCCCAATCTCGCAAGTTATGCCCTATTTAATACGTCGAGCACAGGAAAACACCTCCATTACCGGACAAAGTAGCCGGGAGTATTTATTAGTAAAACAAGAAATGGAAAGGCGGGGAGTTAATAGATTATAACTATTCTTCCTAAATTAGTGTTTTCAATTAATGATTTCCTGTTTAATACCCGAATGAACAATTCTAAAAATCCAGCACCGTATCTTTTATTTAGCGTCTTACTCATAATTATTGATCAGGCTTCTAAAATGCTGGTCCACTTTAATATGGAGCCAGGGTTTTCTGGTCAAATCCCTCTAATTGGTAACTGGTTCAAACTGCATTATGTGCTGAACCCGGGCATGGCGTTTGGTATGCAACTAGGGCATGAATACGGGAAGCTTTTCCTCACCCTATTCCGTTTACTAGCCATGGTAGGTATTGGTTGGTACTTAGTACATTTAACACGTTCAGGCGCTTCAAAAGGACTCCTATGGTCCCTTTCAATGATTCTTGCCGGAGCAGTTGGTAATGTGATCGACAGTACATTCTACGGCGTATACTTGGACAATGCGCCTTATGGCTCGGTAACACCATGGTTCCATGGACAGGTTATTGATATGATATTTGTTGATTTCTGGGAAGGATTTATTCCCGACTGGGTGCCATTATGGGGCGGACAGTATTATTCTACTCCAATATTCAACATTGCAGATTCGTGTATCTTTATTGGAGTTTGCAGTATTCTCATTTTCCAAGGAAGTTTTCACCCCTCTGAAGAAGAACCAGCGCAAGGAAATGATACCACCCCTGTGGAATCGCTGGATGGTGCAGCAACATTAGAAACTACCGAAGACCCAACGGACCAAGCCAGCGAATGGAGCGCCCCTGAAAATGATATTGATTATAAAAACAACAAGCCCGATCAGGAAATATAATTCCTAATCGGGCTTGTCCCATGGTATATTAAACCTTTCTTATTGATCGTTTTTATCAAGTGGGACAAAATCCTTAAATGCTTTTTTGACTGCACTATCAGTAGCTTCTTTTTTATTCTCCCAGTTAGCATCTAACTCTAAGGCTACCAATCCGCTTAAATTCATAAGCGATTTAAATTCATCCAATTTCTTAATAAAATCCGCCTGTCTTCGCGACGATTTTTGTCCATACTCACGAGCAAAAACATCTCCTTTACTCTGTAATTCATTTTTCTTCTGGATCACATAGTTAAACCGATCTAACAGACCGTTAACCGATTTACCTATAACTTCCGTTGCTTCAAGAGTACCTACAGTAGCAACGGTAGTTCCACCAATAGTAGTAATATAGCCTTTAACATTAGGGTCTTTCTTAGCAATTACAGGCGACAAACCAGTGGTAACTCCTAAGGATGCATTTAAAAGTGAACGACTCTTTTTCCCTTTTTTAGCCCTTGTATAAGCTCTTTTCAATTCCCCTTCCCTTTCTTTCATTTGTTCCAAAAGTCCCCAAGCATTTACCAAGGCGCCTTTATAAAGACCATAGACATAATTATCTCTTAAGCTTTCGTCAATGGTATTTTTGATTACAAAATGTATACTTCTTTCTTTTTTGTTATGGGCCTTGTCCAATACATAAAATGTAATATCAAAAGCTAGGGTATCAAACGGGTCCTTTACAAAGTCATAACCTGGCTCCCATATAAACTCATAGTTCGTAGTGGTATTCTTCACCAGGGCACTTTGAGGCACCATCTTGTTTTCTGAAATAAAATTAAAAGTAGCTATATCATCTTCACCGTTTGGATCAGACAACGAAAACCGAAGATTAATTCTATTGTTTTCAAGACTTTTAACGACCGTTGTTTGTGGAATAATCGTAAAATCGGGCGTTAAGTCCATTTGTGTTATCTCCAACCGCAAGCGGCCCTTAGCCCTCACTTTAGAGGGTTGATCCTCTACATAAAACTCCATATACCGAGCACCATCCCGCAAGATATTAAATTGCTGAACCGAGGGTTGCCAAATGATTTCTCCGCTGGCAGTCAGCTTCATTCCCTCTGGCATACCTCCATCCAAAATAGGTATAAATACAATGGGGTCACCATCGGGATCCCGCACAGAATTCATATCAATTTGGTAGATATTTTGTGTTTGGTACTTCACATAAAATGGTTTCAATTCATCGACCACAGGGGGACGATTTACATGAACTACCTTAAACAAGACTTCTTTGGAAACAGATTCACCCGTTTTAGTCTGTGCTTCGAATACCACCGAGAGGGTCTTCACGGTATTGATGCGATCTGCCACGTCAAACCCTGGTGTCCAGACAAAGTGTCCCAGAGAATCGAATTTCATTTCTTTCCGCAGCCCACTAGTAATATTGTAAGTAACATAGTCGGACTTCCCACCCGTCACTTGTAAATGAAAATCTATTTCTTTTCCTTCCTCAATAACATTCCAATCAGCATCATTGGGGAATATCAGTTGTAAAGCAGGAGTATTTGCGGTTGAATCCTGGGCCTTTACGGTTCCACATAATATAATCACCCACAAAATTAAAAAACTAAAAAGCGTCTTTTTGAAGATCATAACGTCAGAAATATGAATTATTTTATGTAGCATATTATAAACTATTCGTGCAACAAATTTCGTAAATACTATTTTCATGTTAACACATAAATATTCAATTTAATTTTAAATCATTACTTAAAAAAACAAAGATTCAAGAATTTGCACTTTTTCAATATATCAATTTCTTTCAAAACAATTGCAAGTAATGTCCCTCCTTATTGTATACACAAATACCGGGGAACAGTCCAATTCAGACTATTCCCCGGTACTATGAATGAACCGGAGGTCATTAATACTTATTTTTTAGGAGCAGCAGCTGGCTTAGTTTCTGCTGGTTTTGATGCTGCTGGGGATGCTTCACTAGCATCCACTTTGTCAGGATCTACGCCTAATTTTTTAAAGATCAAGTTCGTCGCATTATTATCTTCTGATGCCGCGAACAAAATAATAGGTGTTGTACCCGCACCAGCATCCATGTTCAAGATATATAGAAAACCGTTCTCTTTACCTACATCCTGAATCGCATCATTTACCTTTGTAAGAATAGGCTCCAACAAAGTTTGTTGCTTATTCTGAAGAGAATTCTGCGCGTTGCTCTGCATTTCCTGCATTCTGGTTTGTAAGTTTTGCAACTCTTTTTCCTTATCTGCACGGATCACGTCGGTCATGTTCGCACCATTTTTTTGATACGCTTCATATTTCTCTTGTAATTCTTTGTAAGTATCGCCTATTGCTTTGTCCAATTGAGCTTTTGTAACTTCCAACTCATTCTGCATTTTTTTTGCCTCAGGGAGTTTACTGATTACAAAATCAACATTCGTATATCCAATTTTGGTAGGAGGCGTTTGTGCAACTAGCGTTGTACTGAAAATGGTCATTACGACCAAAAATGCCATTAATTTTTGTTTCATTGCTTTGCTTCTTATTTACGTTTATTTGTTGTACTTTTTTGTTTGGGGTTATTCGCACTATTCGTTTTTGAACTTTCTTCTGGTTCCGAACCGATTAAATCGGCCTTAGCTTGTCCTTTTTTATCATTCAGTCCAAGTTCTTCTAAAATATAATCTGAATAGTCATGCCTTGGATTCGTATAAAGCATTCCTATATCGCTTGACTTATCAAACATAAAATCAATTCGCCGTTGAGCGCATACTTTATTTACTGCTCTCTGAACTCTTTCAAGCACCGGTTTCATCAATTCCTTTTTCTTTTGGAACATCAGACCATCCAAGCCAAAAATTTTGCTATTATATTCTCTAGCCTCTACTTCCTTTTCTTTGATCTCGGTTTGTCGTTTTCTTTTTAGGTCATCGGTCATCAAAACCTCCTCGGCCATAAAAGCCCTTTGTAACCTATCCACCTCCGCAAACTTATCTTGAATTTCCTTCGCCCACTTTTCCGAAAACTTTTTCATTTCGTTTTGGGCTAGCTGATATTCCGTCATTTTGCTAGTAATGTACTCCATATCGGTATAGCCGAATTTCTGAGCCCAAGCTGGAAAACTTGAAATAATGCACAAAACTAGTAAAATAAATATCTTCTTCATGCCAAGTTACGATAAAATGCAATCTTCTAACGAAATGACTACCCTATTATTATCTGATTTGCTGGCCAATGGTAAAATGGAACTGTGCTCCACTGCGCTTTGTTTGGCCATCCAACGGATCGAAACCATACGCCCAATCGATCCCTAAAAGACCAAATGCTGGCATAAAGATACGAGCTCCTACCCCGGCAGACCTTTTCAAATCAAACGGGCTGTATTGTTTGTAATTCCCCCAGTTATTACCTGCTTCCCCAAAGGTCAGTATAAAAATGGTTGCTTGCGGATTTAAAGAAACTGGATATCTTAATTCAGCTACAAACTTATTATAAACAATACCTCCTCCATTTGCTGGTCGTCCGTTTAGCTGAGGACCAACTGCTTGATCGGTATATCCTCGAAGACCAATAATATCCTGATCAGCCAATGAAAATGCTCCTTGACCAGCAAGACCCGACCCGCCGACGATGAATCTACCAAACGGACTAAATCCGGCCTTATTATTATATTTCCCTAAATAACCCATGTGTGTTCGGGCAGATAGCACAAGTTTTCCGGTAATAGTAGCATAATAGCTAGCATCAAACATCCATTTATGGTACTCTACCCAACGGTACTTTTCTGCTTCGTCCGTATAATCTGTTTTTCTAAAAGCAGAATAAGGCGGCGTAAAAGTAGCACTTAATGAAATATTACTACCGCTTCGTGGGAATTGGTTGTCACTTAGCGTATTCCGGGAAAGAGTGGTATTGAATGCAATATTGTTAGAAACCCCAGTATTATAAGATCCTCCAAAGATATTAATCGTATCCAATCGATAACGGTTGAAAGATAGCGAATTGGTCATTACCAAATAACGATCTGGCTCTTTCAAACGACGACCTAATGAAACGGTTACACCATTGTTAAAGTAACCACCACGGTATTTTATGCCACTTGAGCCAGTAGAACCCGCAGATCCAAATCCATACAGTGAGTTATAATCCGTTTGGCGGTATACC
>CAXBLH010000037.1:0-20745 GCA_963976315.1 uncultured Dyadobacter sp. | reverse complement strand
TATTTATAGGCTTACCAATCTTTCTTTTTCTACTATATAGTTATACTGTTTCCTCCGACATGTTTTTCGCGGATGATTTTCATCTCTTAAAAACGGTTGTCTGGGTGCAAGAAAGTTCAAGTTTTTTTGAAATCGTTGCATTGTTTTTTCAACAGCATAATGAACACAGGATAATAGTACCAAGGTTATTGACTTTTCTCGATTACTATTTGGAGGGTCATATTAACTGGCGAACGCTTATTTTGCTGGGTAATATTATTTGGGCAGCAAATATTTGGTTTTTTTGGAAAGTGTTTAAATATTTCCAATTACCCATTTGGATGTTTATAGCCGTCCCTTTTATATTTTTGAATCCACTATATTATGATAATATAAGTTGGACGATTAGTATTCTGCAACAGTCTGTGATTATTTTCTGGTTTACACTGCTTTGTTACCTAGGTGCACGGGAGAATTACAAATTGGCCTTGATTGTGGCTGTAATTGCAACCTTTACGCACGGAAATGGTATTTTTTCTTTTCTAATAGGGATCGTTTTTGCTTTAATGGATCGCAACTGGAGTGTGGTTATAAAGTGGTCTATAGTTTGGGTATTGATAGGGGTGCTCTATTTTTGGGGCTTTGAAAAAGGGCAGGCAGCTGGTTATGCAGAGAGCCTCTCAGAGCCTGTACGTTTGATCCGTTCTTTCTTCGCGTTTTTCGGATCCCTTACGTTGGTTAAATTTGATAATTTTTACTTTCCAGTGATTTTGGGTGGAGGGGTGGTCTTGGTGTTGGTTTTATACCTACTTCCCAAATTTAAAATTGTACTGAAACAGGAAAAGAGTATCGATTGGGCCGACAAGATGTTGTTTGGAGTTTGGATTTTTTTAGGTATTACAGCCCTGCTGATTAGCGTTTCAAGAAGTTGGGGTGGGATCGAAAATATCCTAGCACCACGATATATGCATTACTCTCCCTATATTACTTGTTGGGTTTATATAATTATCCTTCAATACTTTGGCTTCAAAACTGCCAGGATCCTAGCCATAATAGCACTTCCTATTGTGCTTTTGTTTAATTTTTTGACTTATTTCGAGACCAATGAAATGATTCAATATAGGAAGAATTGGTTAACGGCTGATAAATCAAATTGGTCCAACCATCAAGTAATGTTAAATTATGAAAAATCCTTCAATTTAAATATTCAAGAAACTTATAACGATGCGCTAAGGGCAGGAATTTGTAACCCTGTCACTACCTTGCCGATGGTAAAACCAGGAGAAGGTACTTATAACCATAACCTCTCTTTTGAAGTTTATAGCGTTGTGAAATCGGAAGCTAGTCTGGATAAAAAGTTTAAAAAGAACTACCTGAACCTCAAAGAAAATACGATACAGGGGGATGCGTTTTTATATTTATGGCATGATTCTGGAGCTGGTTATTGGGTTCCGTCAATCAAAGAGCATAATGGAATAATCGCATTTTTTACAACGGGTCATTTGACAAAACCTGGTTTTTGGGCTTATGTTTTAACGGCTAATTTACCATCAGGTAATTATAAAGTGGGCGTTTGGAACAAACAAAAGTTTGAGTGGACAGACCAAGTTGTTGAAATCTAATGGAGCTGTTTAATTCCTGTGAAAATGAAGGGTTATGAGTGACCTATTAGTATTCTATACGAGCATTCTAACCAAGAATACCACCAGGCTTTCTCCCGCAATTAGGCATCTATTTATCAATAGTTTTTGGTAGGTTTTGGTGCTGAAATTTCGTACATTTGTAATTCGATTTAAGCTTGCTTAACATCTAAAAAGTTACTGAGTAAAATCAAATATATGTCAAACGAAATAGAGTTAGAAGTAAATAATTATTCAGCCGAAAACATACAGGTATTAGAGGGTCTTGAAGCCGTACGGAAGCGTCCTGCCATGTATATTGGCGATACCGGCTTTAAAGGAGTTCACCATTTGATTTGGGAAGTTGTAGATAACTCCATTGATGAAGCTATGGCGGGTTACTGTGATACCATTCACGTAGCCATTGAAAAAAACAATTCAATTACTGTTACAGATAATGGTCGTGGTATTCCAACTGGATATCATGCCAAGGAAAAAAAATCCGCTTTAGAAGTAGTTTTAACGGTACTTCATGCGGGTGGTAAATTTGATAAAGATACCTATAAAGTGTCGGGTGGATTGCATGGTGTGGGGGTGTCATGTGTGAATGCACTATCCATCCATTTAAGAGCCGAGGTACACCGGGAAGGTAAGGTTTTCGAACAGGAGTTTAGTGAAGGAAAGCCTTTATATTCTGCTAGAGTTATTGGTGATTCGGATATAACAGGAACTACTATCCACTTTTTGCCGGATGATACTATTTTTACCGTAACCGAATTCAAATATGATACGGTTGCGACTCGTCTGCGCGAACTTTCGTTCTTAAATAAAGGAATTAAATTAACCCTTACCGATAAAAGAGAGGAAGAAGAGGACGGGAAATTCCGTTATGAAGAGTTTCTTTCTGATTTGGGTCTTAAGGAGTTTGTGAGGTATTTGGATGCTACGCGCCAGCCTTTGATTCCTGAGCCTATTTATATGGAGAACGATAAGGGATCTGTTCCTGTAGAAGTCTCCATGATGTACAATACTTCCTATAGCGAGAATGTTTATTCTTATGTAAACAATATCAATACTATTGAAGGTGGTACTCACGTTTCTGGTTTTAGGGCAGCTTTAACGCGTACTCTGAAAAGTTTTGCTGACAAATCAGGGATACTTACCAAAGAGAAAATTGAGATAAGTGGGGATGATTTCCGTGAAGGGTTAACTGCTGTGATTTCTATAAAGGTCGCTGAACCACAATTTGAAGGGCAGACCAAAACGAAACTTGGAAATTCTGAGGTTACCAGCGCAGTAAGCCAAGTAGTGGCCGAAATGTTGGATAATTACCTGAATGAGCATCCAAAAGAAGCGAGAATCATTATCGACAAGGTGGTTTTGGCAGCTAAAGCTCGTATTGCTGCTAAGAAAGCCCGTGAAATGGTTCAACGCAAAAATATACTTACTGGTACTGGTTTGCCAGGTAAGCTTGCAGATTGCTCCGAAACAGATCCAAAGGTTTGTGAAATTTATTTAGTAGAAGGGGACTCTGCGGGTGGTACTGCTAAGCAAGGTAGAAACCGTGCTTTTCAAGCTATTTTGCCTTTACGTGGTAAGATTCTGAACGTTGAAAAAGCGCAGGAATACCGCATTTATGAAAACGAAGAGATTAAAAATATGTTCACCGCATTGGGTGTGCAAATTGGTAAAGATGGTGACGAAAGGGCTCTGAATATTGATAAATTACGTTATCATAAAATTATCATCATGACCGATGCAGATATCGATGGTAGTCATATTCGAACACTGATATTAACCTTCTTCTTCCGTTATATGAAAATATTAATCGATGAAGGTTACATTTATATCGCTCAGCCACCTTTGTACTTGGTCAAAAAAGGTAAGGAAGAACGTTACTGCTGGACCGAGGCACAACGCGAGCAAGCGGTTAAAGAAGTAGCCGGGTCGGGTAGAGAAGAGTCTGTGAATGTACAGCGATACAAAGGTTTGGGTGAAATGAACGCGGAACAACTTTGGCATACCACTATGAACCCAGAACGTCGTAGTTTAAAGCAAGTTACTATTGAATCAGCAGCGGAAGCAGACCATCTGTTCTCGATGCTAATGGGTGATGAAGTAGCTCCACGTCGTGAGTTTATAGAAAAGAATGCAAAATATGCAAGGGTTGACGTATAGCCCTAACAGGCTGTATTTTTAATTATAACTAGCGGATGGCTGATTTTCTCAGTCATCCGTTTGTTATTTATAGTTTATTAAAATAATATTACAATGGGCTCTTAAACTTTGAGTATCAAATAGGAAACTATCAATTTTGTTTAGCAGTTATTCCAAATTGATTCTGTTCATATAAAAAGGATGCCCGATTGATTACTTAGAATATTTTTTAATAAATTGAAAGAATAATTAAAATCTTAATGATAAGGCAATGTTTCCAAAACATTTATTGCTGAAATTCGTTAAAATTTTAAAATAAACAGACTAGAAAATGTAATTAGCCGCAGTTTTGGAAAACTGCCCATTATCACGAAATAGAATGCAGAGAATTAATGGTATTAAGAGGTTGTCGAAATTATTGTCATTCGTAAAAAGTAAAAGAACTGAGCCCGATATGGAAGAGTCGAAAACAATGAGTTCTTCTGAGAAGACCAATCATTTAGTGCAACAAAGCGATATGGTAAGCAGGGACCTGAGCTGGTTAAAATTTAATGAAAGAGTACTTGAGCAGGCTGAAAATAAGGAACGTAATCTTTTTGATAGACTTAAATTTCTAGCAATCACCTCTTCGAATTTAGATGAGTTTTTTACAATTCGAATTGGTAGTTTGTATAATTATCTTGACTTTGGTAAGGAGCGTACGGATTATTCTGGTTTACGAGAAGTTCCTTTCAAAAAACTACTCCTTAAAGAAGCGCAGGAGTTCGTCCGCCGTCAAAACGATTGCTATACCAAGGAGCTAGTGCCTTTATTTGAACAACATGGGTTCAGAATTGTGGATGTATCTGAAATATCGGCAAAAGAAGAAGTAAAGGTAGAGGAGTTTTTTGAGCGTACGATCTATCCTATGCTCACGCCCATGCTCTTTGATTACACGCACGCTTTCCCAGTATTGCTCGCAAAGGTGATAGTTTTTGGTGTGATAACCCAATTGAAGGATAGTAAATCGGAAGATGACCGAAAACTTTCTTTTGTGCAGCTACCACTCAATTTGCCGAAATACTATTCTATAGAGAGGGAGGACGAGATCCTATTTGTACCCATTGAAAGTGTGGTCAGGAAGTATATCCAGAGACTATACCGTAATGTTGAAATAGTATCCACGAACCTTTTCCGAATCATTCGAAATGGTGATTTTTCGATGGAAGAGAGTGATGATATGGAGTCTGATTTTATTGATGAAATAAAGCAAAAAATAAAAAGTAGAAGGCTAGGCCGTGTCGTGCAGGCTTCTGTGGAAGCGGGCTTTGATGAAGACTTGATTAAGCTGGTTAAGAAACGCTGGGAAGTAGATGATTCTAACGTCTTTTACTTTAATGGGTTGATTGATTACACCGCCTTGTGGAGTATTATTAAACATCCTGAATTTAAGGGTCAAATACCACCTGTACGTTCGTCTGTTGCGCCATTAGTGCTAGAGCGCGAACGGATTCCTGATGTTTTTGAGGTCATGAAGGAACGCGACATCTTTTTGCACCATCCTTATAATAATTTTGAACCTGTTCTACAACTCCTTGAACAAGCTGCTGATGATCCAAAGGTACTCTCTATAAAGTTGACGATTTATCGTCTTGCTAAAAATTCGAGGGTAACGGATGCTTTACTTCGTGCCGCTGAAAACGGTAAAAGCGTTGCCGTTTTGTTTGAAGTAAAAGCCCGTTTCGACGAAGAGAATAATATCAAAGAAGCGCAAAGACTCCAAAAAGCAGGCTGTTTTGTAATCTATGGAATTGGTTTGCTGAAAACCCATACCAAATTGTTACTTATTGTTAGAAATGAAGGGGAGAAAGTACGTCGTTATGCCCACTTATCGAGTGGTAACTACAATGAGGATACGTCTAAATTGTATACAGACATTGGTTTACTTACTACCAATGAAGAGTATACCCATGATATTTCTGAATTTTTCAATGTAATCACTGGGCATTCCATTCCAACGGAGTATCAAAACTTGATCACAGCGCCTCGTTATATGCGGGAGAAACTTTTGGGGCTAATTGATCAGGAAGCTGAAAATGCGAAGGCAGGCCTACCAAGCGGGATCTGTATCAAGATTAATTCATTAGAAGACAGAGAAACGATACACAGCCTTTACAAAGCTTCTCAGGCTGGGGTTCCTATCAAACTAATTGTGCGTGGCATGTGTTGCTTACGACCGCGAAGAGATGGACTAAGCGAAAATATCACCGTCCGTTCCCTTGTAGGTGACTTTTTAGAGCATTCCAGGATCTTCTATTTCCATCAAAATGGCGAACCGTTGGTCTATGGAGGTAGTGCGGATGCGATGGTACGGAGCTTTGACCGTAGGATCGAATCGTTGTTTAAGTTGGTTGATAGTAGAGTTAAGCAGGAAGCGATACATATTCTGTATTATAGCCTACAAGACAACGTGAATGCCTATGAAATGCAGGAAGATGGGAGTTATGTCAAATGTGAAGTACCAGAAGGTGACGAGCCACTCAATATTCAGAAGGCTTTCTATGATGTAACCCTTGAACAGGTTATGTCAGCAAAACTGTTTGAATATGAAATTCCCAGTTCCCCGGATGATACTGCCTATGAAATCGATTCTGAGTTTGAAATGAATGTCATGGATCAAGATTCTATTAACGAAGAACATTGATTTGTAAAGTATGGTAATCGGCTGAAAGGTGCTTGCCATAAAAGATTTCTAGCTGATGGAAATCCTAGGTATACCCTATCATTGCTGTTAGAATCTAATGGTGCTATCAAAAAAAATCCTCTCGATTTTCAAACGAGAGGATTTTTTTGATCAGGCTTTAATACTAAGAGCTAGTATTACCTTACTCTCTATAAAACACCCGTTTTACTCGGTTGCCAATGCCTGTTAAAATTTCATAAGGAATGGTTCCAATACTTTTAGCGGCTTGTACGATAGAAGCTTCGTTTCCAAAAACGATTACTTCATCGCCTTCTTCTGCCTCTACGCCCGAAATATCAATCATGGTCATGTCCATACATACGTTGCCAATCGTAGGGCATAACGTACCATTTACCGAAATTTTACCGATACCGTTTCCAAGTTTACGGCTGTAACCATCCGCATATCCAATGGCAATGGTAGCGATGGTAGCGTTATTTTCGAGCTTCCCATTCCGATTATATCCAATGGTTTCCCCTGCTTCTAAATATTTTATTTGAGAAATAACCGTTTTTAATCGACCCACCGTTTGAAGTTTGTTTTGTTCCGAACCCGCAGTTTCTACTCCATACAAACCAATACCTAAGCGAACCATATTCATGTGGTACTCTGGAAAACGGATAATGCCGGCAGAGTTTAGAATATGTTTTAATATAGGATAGCCAATAATGGTTTCTATGCGCTCTGAGCCTTTCACAAACCGTTCATATTGTAACTTTGAAAATTCATTATGAACCCCATCATCTGCTCCTACCATATGTGAAAATACAGAAGCAATCCGGATAAAAGAATTTTCCGTAAGGGTTTCATCTATCCAATCAAAATCTGATTCTACGAATCCGAGCCGGTGCATGCCAGTATCCAATTTGATATGAATAGAAGGCATTTGTGTGGGCTCATTACGTTCGTTGGCGTATTTAATCCAGGCCAACAACATGTTGCGACTATAAATTTCAGGTTCAAGCCGGTACTGCCATATCATATCAAAAGTTGCCGGAGCGGCATTCAGTACCATAATCGGGAGAGTGATACCACTTTGGCGGAGCGCAACCCCTTCGTCGGTATAGGCTACTCCCAAATAATCCACACGATTATATTGCAACAAGCTAGCCACTTCCGAGCTTCCACTACCATAAGCAAAAGCCTTAACCATCGCCATGATTTTAGTGCCCTTATTAACCTTGTTTTTGTAAAAGTTAAGATTTTGGGTGAGCGCATCCAAATTGATTTCTAAAACCGTATCATGTACTTTTTGTTGAAGGCGATGTACGATTTTTTCAAACGAAAATAGACGTGCTCCTTTTACGAGTACTAGATTGTCCGCTAAACTGTCAAAGTTGAAGTTTTTAAGAAACTCGTCTGTACTGTTAAAAAATTCTTGTGTTTCAGTTTCAAATAATAAGGCTTGCTTGGTTATTTCTGGTCCAATGCCTATTAGCCGGTCTATTTGTTTGTCTTTCAGTAACTTCGCAACAGTTTGGTACAAATCTAATGGCAAGAGTCCAGAATGAAGGATATCTGAAAGTATCACTGTTTTTATATTCCGTTGCTCTTGCTGCATTAAATAATTGACAGCCATCGAAACCCCTTGAATATCATTATTATAGGCATCATCAATTATATAACTTCTATTGATCCCTTCTTTTAATTCCAATCGCATGGAAACAGGTCTTAAAGTCTGTATCCTTTCTTGAATGGTAAGGGGGCAAACGCCATAATCCAGTAAAAAAACAATACAATGTGTTAAGTTTTCAAGGGATGCATCATCTCGAAATGAAGTTTCAAAACGTAAATCACCAAATTGGCTGGAAGAGATCGCAATAAATGTTTTGTCTTTTTGCGGGCTAAACACTACTTGTAAATCAGCCATGGTTAACGGCCCACCCCAAGTAATGGTTTCTAATGAAGCATTTACAGATTTTAAGATAAGCTCAATTTCCTCGTCGAGTACGGTGTAGTCTTTCCGGTATATTAGCTTGTTGGCCTTCGTGAAAAGACGCAGTTTTTCAGATATTTTCTGTTTACGGCTTCTAAACCCGTCGTCATGAGCAGAACCAATATTGGTAAAAATGCCGACAGTAGGCATGATCACTGGTTGTAAAAATTCCATTTCATGGGCCTGAGAGATACCTGCTTCAAAAATGGCAAGCTCATGTCCAGCACCTAAATTCCATACCGAAAGCGGTACGCCGATTTGAGAATTATAACTTTTAGGGCTAGCCACCACCCGGTTGTCTACCGACAAAAGTTGGGTAAGCCATTCTTTAACGATTGTTTTACCATTACTACCCGCAATCCCCACCACAGCAGGGTTGAACTTCTTACGATGTTGCGCAACTGTCAATTGAAGTGCACGTATACTGGAATTCACAAGCCAAAAGGTGGCATCGGGCATGGAATTACAAATGTTTTGTAGTTTTTCGTTGTAACTACCCTTTTCTATTACAAATTCACGGATGCCTTTATGGTACAGTTCATGTATGAATTGATGACCGTCATGCCGTTCTCCTTTGATGCAAAAAAAGATACTTTGCTCTGGAAAACTTATTTGGCGGCTATCCGTTAACAAATATTGCGCTTTGGTTTTTATTGCTACTCTTGTATTTCTAATCACAGTCACACTTTTCATAAATAATGTTACAAAGATACCAATACCTAATGGCTTATGCAGGGATTTGCTCGATTTTTAACCCTTTCAGATAGCTAGCGCTGCAATTTTCGGTATCTATATATTACTTTTATTTGCCTGCTTTTAGGCCTTATTGGCAAAATAGCCAAGAAAGTTCAGTCGGTTTTGGGATACAAAAGTTATGAAATTATTTTAACTCAGAGTTAAGTGATTGACATCAAAAATTGAAATATCAACCTATAAATCCATCAATTCAAACCAGTTCTTCAAATGTTAACGACGAGCCGATTTCTTCCAATCGTTAAACTTTTTACGTAGCGCAACCACCGCATTGCTATTTTTATCTTTGCCGTAAATTATCAAATTGAGGTAGGGGTTATCCCTGTCATCTTCTTGTTTTGCCACTGTTAAAAAAGCACTAGAAGCTTTGGTATCACCGCATCGTTTGTCGCCACCATGTTGGGCCCCTGCTTCTAAGGCCAGCATCAGAATGTCTTCAATAGGTAAATGTTTCTTTTTGGCCATTTTCGCAGCATCCATCACGGCCTTTATTTCAGCATCACTGGTAAGGGTATTTCCTTGTACAGATATGCCTTTTTCTGTCAAGGTTCCTTTAAAAGCAGTGGTTCCAGTACCCGTATAAGTCAAGGGGGTATTCCAATATTTTACGGTAATGATGGCATATTGCTGATGCTCAGGATCGTATTCAGGGTTTCGTATGGCTTTTAAAATTTCGTCAGGAGAGGCATCCGCCAATATCATTTCTAGTCCCTTTCTCCAGGCATTGTTATTACTCATGGCCTGCACTACTATGGCTCCTTTACCCGGAATGATGGCACCTATGCCATATACACTATTGGTACAAGATGCTCCTGCTATTCCAATCTGCTTGGTTTTAGGGTCAATCACGATGATGGACCAAGTAGCGAATGCTTTAATACCGATGCCAAGGAGTAGGAGGGTAGTCAAGAAAATGAATTTAATCCGTTTCATGATTTTTAGGAAGTTATTGATATTTTCCAAATTACGTAGTTCAATTTGTTTCAAAAAATTTTGAAAAACTACTTTAACCTTTCTTTTATCAAGCTACCCGGTAAATTAGCCGATGAGGTACTATCAATATCCAGTTCAAAGGTGGTGAAAATATTTTTACCTACGGTCAAAATACTATTTCCGAAAATGGATAAATTGGCCGAGGTTATACCGTTGGGGCCATTAATTTTAAATTCACCACGATTTGTCAGTTTTACCGTAAGGTTTTGAACTTGGCTGTTATTAACTGAACCATTATTACCTGATTGAATCACAAGAAGCGAGTCTTGTTTGAAGTCAAAGAGCCTATAATGAGAATTACTAATTTCCAATTTATGTAAAGAAGGTGTTGTGATAAACAGGAAAGGATCGTTAAAAGTAGAGAATACTTTTTGTCCAGTTACTTTGATAAACAAGGTATCTCCAATTTGCTTTTTAGTGATAGTGACTGATTTTTTTTCATTTTCTCCTAATTCCTTCATAATCATCTCAGACTTAATGCCTTTTTTTATGGTAACATGTAAATTGGGCATTCCTTCGAATTTTACAAATCGTAACGGTTTTAGTTCTTCCCGGTAGTATCCGTAATAAGGGTCGTTTTTGTCATATTTATCGTATTCACTTTTAACAGCGAAGCTATAACCGATCATCGCCGCGAATATGATCGTATATAGTGCTATGAGTAGTTTATTGCTCTTTTTCATGATCTTGTGGATTGGAATCTGAATAATTTTTTTGAATAAATGATTGATAGTGCTGTTTCAGCTCATCCATATTGACTTCTAATAGGTACATATTTTTGAAAAACTCTGGTAATTCACTTTCCAAAAACCGTTCACGGCGGTATGCCAAAATCAGTCGTTGTGCCTCCTCCGATGCGGAATACCCTATACCTCTTTTGTTAAAAATGATATCCTTGCTTTGTAAAAACTCATACGTACGCATGACGGTATTGGGGTTTACTGCCATGTTTCCGGCCATGTCCCGCACCGAAGGAATACGTTCTCCCGGTGGCCAAATATCCAGTAGTATCTGTTCGCAGATATGATCGGCTATTTGGAGATAGATGCTTTGTTTATCTTTAAATTCCATGATTCAAATTTTAAATTTCCTTTTCTTTCAACCGCACATAGGTGATAAACCACATACTGACTAGGATAAATGGTGCTATTAAAGCAGACAGTTTTTGAATATTATCCGATGCATCAATTTTTACAAAATTCAAAATGTTGGGTTCAAACTGGATACGCCATTCTGAAAATGGTAAGGTATTAAGGCTTGCAGGAAATCCTGTTAGCATTTTCGCTAGATTGACATAGATCAGGGCAAACACAATGAATGAGACTACTAAAACAGCCGCACTTTTATAAAAGTTGTTTTTCGAAAAATAGATAGATCCCAGAAATGAAAAGGCTTGAACTAATAATAAAAACTGTAAAAACAAATATTGGTAATCGCTGCTAATAGTGTTGAACTTTTGACTCTTTTCTGGTAAAGCCTGATTTGCTAACCCGGTTAGGTAAAAGTGCAAGAATAGGAAGGAGCCGTATAAAAAAGTGATGTAAATAATATTTAAAAGCCATTTAGATAAATATTTTTCAAATTGCGATGCGGGTAGCATGGTTGAACTCATACCCGTACTCGAATGGTCATAGTTTTTGAATATTGATATGGTATAAAAACTACCTCCTAAAATCACAATGGTCA
The DNA here is from genome assembly GCA_963976315.1 of uncultured Dyadobacter sp. GTDB lineage: Bacteria > Bacteroidota > Bacteroidia > Cytophagales > Spirosomataceae > Dyadobacter. The sequence continues at coordinate 8,900 of CAXBLH010000037.1, read as the reverse complement.
TAAGCGCAAATACATGCGAAATGTCCATATTGCCATAAGGTGAAGCCCATAAAATAGAAATCATCAACAATAACATGACTGATAGCTTCAATGCTAGCATTACGATCATCGTCCTTCTGTTTTCCAGAAAATCCAGTTTTAGCATCAGCCAAAACCGATGAATATTAAATGTTTGATTCATTGTATTTTGAAATTTAGTTTTTTAAAGCAATGGATGTACTAGGCTTGCAGTTCTTTTTGGAAGATGTATTTCATCTTTTCGGGAGCATTTATCGCAGCGTTGAACAAATGTTCCAAATCGACTTTGCTTTCAACTCCGGAAGTATTGATACTCACCGTTTGGAAACCCCGTATGCCTTGTTCAAAATAGAGGAGGTCATCACTTTGTTCTAGCGTAGCACTTGTGCCAAAATGAAGTCGTTCACTCAACATGTTAACACCTTCATTGAGTAATATTTTGTTGTTTTCAAGAATAATGACATTGTCGATAAGATTTTCCAAGTCACGTACTTGATGGGTAGAAATCACGAATAATTGGTGTGGTTCCAAGGCTTTGGATACGATTTTGCGAAATTGGCTTTTTGAAGGAATATCCAACCCATTGGTGGGCTCGTCCATAATCAAAACTTTTGTATTAGCCGCCAAAGCAAAGGCGATGAGTACTTTTTTCTTTTGACCAAAAGACATGTTATTCATTTTATTTCCTTCTGGTATGTCAAACGATTGGATATAGCTCCAAAATTGTTGTTCGTTAAATTTGGGATAAAATGGAGCCATTAATTCCAAGTAACGGTGTACTGTGATCGACGGCAAATAAATTTCTTCTGGAATAAAGAAAATATCTTGTAAAAAGGCAGGTTGGCGTTGTTTTGGCTCAAAACTGTTTACGGTAATGTTTCCTGAATTAGGAAAAAGCAAACCCGTAATATTCCGAAGGAAACTCGATTTTCCCGCTCCGTTTTTACCTAGCAAACCATAGATATGCCCTGCTTCTAAGCTAAGCGACAGGTCTTGGAATAGTAAATTCTTTTTGTGATAACCAAATGTAACCCGATCAAGTTGAATCATAGTGCTATTGTTTTGGTGTTCTAGTTAAGTAGTACACTACAAATGTAAAAAACGATTTTGGATTTGCAAGTAAAAAATGCAGGAGTAAGGATTTATTTTTTAATTAGGGGTGTCTGGTATATAGGTAATGAATAAGTGCTATTTTGTATATTAAAATACCTAACTGGTTTGTCGCTTTTTAAGCCTGAAAATGTTGCCTTTAAAGCAGGACGGATAATGCTACAAAGAAATAAATAAACGATCTAATAACAGAAAATGAAAGCTTTGCATTTGAAAAAATGCTTTCAAGTAAGAGATACAGGTGTAAAATTAATATGGCAAAGGATAAGGGGTATACTGGAACTCTACGTTTCTTTTGGCTTCAATACGGAGAATTAGCAAAGTAACGGGTTAAAATTAGAGTTTCTTAAGGCGGGCATTATATTGATCCCGAAGTTATTGAAAGACGTTATTTGAAAGGCATCAAAATTTTGTTTGAAATATATTTAGAGTCTGTTTGAAAATTAACCAATTCTATCATTAAAATTTAAATTGGCTCTTACATATGAATAAAATAATACTGCCAACCATTGTAATTGCGCAATTCTGCTGTACCTCGCTATGGTTTGCCGGCAATGGGGTGATGCGAGAACTTGTCGTGAATTTTAATCTGGATGAAAATGTCTTGGGACATTTAACCGCAGCGGTACAATTTGGGTTTATTATCGGTACTTTGGTCTTCGCCATTTTTACGGTGGCCGATCGGTTTTCTCCTTCAAAAGTGTTTTTTTGTTGTGCAGTACTAGGTTCGTTAGTTAATAGTGGTATAACCTGGGATGGTAATACCTTAGCAAGTATCCTTGTTTTTCGGTTTTTTACAGGCTTTTTTCTTGCAGGAATCTATCCTGTGGGTATGAAAATAGCTGCGGATTATTATGAAAAAGGACTGGGTAAATCGCTTGGTTTTTTAGTTGGGGCATTAGTACTTGGTACCGCATTCCCGCATTTGCTCATGATGAACCATACGGCTTCCTTTCAATGGAAGTATGTATTAATTATAACATCTTTTCTTGCATTATTTGGAGGGGTTTTGATGTTGACACTTGTGCCGGACGGTCCATTCCGGAAAGCGGGACAAAAGCCGAACCTGTCCGCATTTTTCAATGTCTTTCAAAATCCAGAATTTCGTTCCTCTGCCTTTGGCTATTTTGGGCATATGTGGGAATTGTACACCTTTTGGGCGTTTGTACCGATCATCCTCAAGACTTATAATTTGGCACATCCGAATATATCATTTAATAGCTCCATGTTGTCATTTTTTATTATTGGAATTGGGGGATTGTCATGTGTCTTTGGTGGATATATTGCACAATCGGCAGGGACGAAACGCACCGCATTTGTTGCTTTATTCTTGTCTAGCCTATGTTGCCTGGTAGCTCCATGGGTTTTTACCATTGAATTCGAAAATCTATTTATAGGTTTTTTACTTTTTTGGGGGGTTGTTGTAATTGCAGACTCTCCGCTATTTTCAACGCTTGTTGCTCAAAATACCTCAGCAGAAATGAAGGGAACTGCACTCACGATTGTAAATTCTATTGGTTTTTTAGTTTCGATTATTAGTATTGAATTAATTAATTATCTCAGTGAAATGACAGACTCCAATTTCATATTTATGGTTTTAGCCGTAGGACCCATTTTTGGATTATTGGCGATGAGAAGAAGGTTGGCAATTTGATGATAAAAAATTCTAGTATGTTTCTATCCCACTGCGGTTACTGCCAAGAAATGAGCGTTATTTTACTATTTGGAAGGTTAACTTTAAGTAAATAAAAAATTTTGGAATTGCTTGTCTGATAAGTCTACTTTTAGAAATAAATTGTAAGTATAGAAAACCCAAACAACGATTGAAATGCAACAAATTGAAAATTTTAATATCATTGGAATAGAAACCCAGACATCCAATGAAAGTGGAAAGGCCGCCGTGGATTTAGGTAAACTGTGGGAGCAATTTTATGTTGAAAATATTCCTAGTAAAATCCCTAACAAAACGAGTGAGGAGGTTTATTCTATTTATACCGACTACGAATCGGACTATACTGGGAAATACACGTGTATCATTGGGCTAAAAGTAGATTCGATTGATACTATTCCAGAAGGACTGGTTGGCCGTAATTTTAAAGGAGGATCATATCAGAAATTTGTAGCCAAAGGTCAAATGCCACATGCAGTATTAGAAAGCTGGCAAGAAATTTGGAAATTGGACAAGGAATTGAATCGGAAATACACGGCGGATTTTGAAGTTTATGGTGTAAAGGCTCAGAAAGGGGATGATTCGGAAGTGGAAATTTACATTGAGATAACACCGTCGAAAATAATTTAAAAGGGAAGTGTAATAATTCCAAGTTGAGGCCACTAACTAAAAAAAAGAATATTGAGTAACGACTTTTATAGAACATCGATCTTACCGTTTTCTGGAATAATTATTAAGTTGTGTAGAGCCTATACGAACACACAGGAAGATTTTGAAGATTATTTTCAGGAGGTTTGTTTACAAATTTGGAGGAGTAAAGAAAACTTTCGGGAGGACTCGGAATGGAGTACATGGGTTTATCGTATTTCATTAAACGTTTGTTTGACCTTGCTTAAAAAAAGGAAAATTGGTAGTCAACGGTTTGTATCTGATTCGTTGGCAGTTGCCGAAACGGAAGAAAACTATGCCTTTGCGGATGAATCATTAAACCTGCTTTATGCCGCTATACGACAGCTTTCCGAAATAGATAGAGCCATTATTATGCTTTACTTAGAAGAAAAACCTTATGTAGAAATTGCTGAAATTATTGGAACAAATCCGAACAATATTGGTGTACGTGTTAAAAGAATTAAGGATCGGTTAAAAAAAATACTAGATGGAAAAGTCAATTGAAGAGATTTGGAAAGCAGGTTTTCTTAGAAGTGATACGTTAATTGTGCCCAAAATCAATGACTTGTACAACCAGAAATCAATTCATATTATTGATAAAATTAAGAGGATGTTAAAGATCAACTTGATTGCGATTGTGGTGTTCTCGTTTTTTAGTTTGATTGCATCATTTTTTGTAGGTATACCCCTAATGGGCGGGATATTATTTATTACTCTCAACGCGCTAGTAGTTATCAATGTAAAGCTACTGTATGAATTGGAGCGAATAAACAAGGGCGAAAATAGCTATCAGTATTTAAAGGAATTCAATAGTTGGATTCAGAAACAGCTGTCAATCAATAAGCGAATAGCGACCCTCCTGTATCCAGTTATACTGACTTCAGTTATTTTGGGATTTTGCTTTAAGGAGGAAAAAGGAGTTCTACTGGGCGAAAAATTGATTAATAAAGTATTAATTCACTTTCCTGATTTATATCTGATTTATGGAATACCGCTTGTTGTAATTGTACTTCTGTTTGTATTATTGGGGTTAGTAGCATTTTTGGGTGGCCGGATTTATCTATGGGATGTTAACATTGTTTACGGCAGAGTATTTAAAAAGCTAAGCGAATTGATGACCGATTTAGAGAGCTTGAAAGGTTGAGTTTATTTCAATGATGCGCCATTACCTTAACCAAATGGCCTTTTTGAAAAAATATGAGTGCTGTGTGTAATATTTATTGTTTTGAGCCACTAACCAAGAAAACAATAAAAAACATGACATTACAAGAAGCAGAAAACTTTTTTGAAAGTTTAAAAAACGAGACGACTAAAAAGGCAGAAATTGAAGTTTATGGTAAATTTCTTATTATTCTTGCCAAATTAAAAATGAAGCAATTCACCATAGAGGAAATTCAAGTCATAGAAACTGAGCTTGACAGCTTAGGTTTAAAATCAAATCTTGAAAGCGGCATTAAATTCTTTAATAAAGCACTCATCAAATTTGAAAGTTTCTTGAAGGAGACCTTTTCCTTAACCTCAACAACCTATTATACCATGCGCGGTATAGCCTTGGGAACCGCCTTCGGGTCTCTGTTTGGAGTAGTATTTTTGTCGACATTTGAAAGATCTTTGGGGATAACCTTGGGGTTGATTGGTGGGATGTTAATAGGGTTAGTTATTGGAAGAAATATGGATGCCAAAGCTAAAAGTGAGGGAAGAGTGATATAGTTAGAAATGCGACATGAACTCCTAGAAATACAATTCACCGGGGTTGTTTACTCAAACTGAAAAACTTATTTATATGAAGAAGAGCTTATTTGACTTAACCAAGGAGGATTGGAATACCCTTTTTCCGATTGAACTTGAAGATCATAATCCTGAATGGAAGCATGTTTTTGAAAAGGAGAAAAATCTGATAATCGATCATTTAGGCAGTGAGTCTATTTTGAAAATTGAGCATTTTGGAAGTTCGTCGGTTCCAGGTATTAAGTCTAAACCTTATATCGATTTGTTGATCGAAATACCAGAAGCATTGTTATTTGATGAAAACTTGATTTTAAAATTCGAGGAGATTGGCTATACCCATTTTAAGGTTCCTGAACGAGAAGGGATTGAGGCGTATTCATCTTTTGGAAAAGGATACAATTTGGAAGGTGAAAAAGAACAGGTTTTTCATATTCATATGTGCCCAAAGGAAAATGTAATGTGGCAGCAAATCGCCTTCCGGGATTATTTGATGGCAAATCCAACCAGAACCAAAGCCTATGAGAATCTAAAAATGGAATTAGCAGAAAAATACAAGCACGATAGGGGTGCCTATGTTTTAGGTAAGACAGCGTTTGTATTTGAAACCTTAGATATGATCCCAGAAAAGTAAGTGTTTTAACTCAAAGGACATCCCTTTAAATAAGCAGTATAATCATCGATCGTGTCAATATCGATATACCCCAATGGAAAATCTACCGATTCAAGGTCATTAGCGTGTGAGGCAAATAGCTTTTTAGCACCGGTCGATACTGGAAGCCCTGATAACTCCGGAAATAAGGATTTTGAAAAAAGGGTAGGGGTTCCAAAAGTTTCTTGGTATCTGGAAGCGACAATACCTTTTTTTGTTTTTATAAATTTTTGTATCAAATTTTTAAATAATCCCGCTGTAATATAAGGCTGATCGCTCACCGAAAGAAGGACGGCATCAAGAGTTTGATCCAAGTTCGTAATCGCTGCAATACCGAGTCGAATGGAACTTCCCATGCCTTTCTGCCAATACTTATTGTGAACGATTTGGACCATGAAGCCATTCAACGATTCCTTGATTTCTAGATGATATGCTCCGGTAACTACCACGATTCGGTATGGGTTAGTTTTATTCGCTTCACCTACCACGTGTTGTATCAGGTTTCTTTCACCAATTTGTAACAACTGTTTCGCTTCACCCAGTCGGGAAGAACTCCCTGCTGCTAATATGATTATTCCGATTTTTGGTGGGGTCATGTTGTAGTTGAAAATTAATTCTAATCCTTAATTACCGTAAGCCGACTGCCCACCCTATAGGCTTCTGTCATGAATCGGTTCTGTTTTGTCTCTTAAAAATTGGCCATTTTTTGAAGCAAACGCTGCCTTTACCTCGGCTAGTACGGATAACGCAATTTCTTCCGAAGTTTCTGCACCAATTTCCAATCCTACTGGCCCAAATACCTTGAGTTTTTGAGCATCGGTTATTGTAATTCCGAACTGTTCTATTTCATCATACATTTTTTGCAGCTTTTTTTTCGGACCTAAAACTCCAATATAGGTACTTTCTTCGGAAACGAGTAAACCTTGCAGTAGCCGAATATCGTAATTGTAATTATGCGTCATGAGTACAAATGCAGTGCGAATATCAATGGTAATATGTTGAAGCACTTCGTCAGCTTTGCATACTAAAATATTGGAAGCCTTTGAGAATCTAGTCAAGGAAGCATGACCAGATCTACCATCTACAATCGTTATTTTCCAACCCAAAATAGCTGCCATTTCGCAGAGTGGTATGGTATCATTACCAGCACCCACTATTACGAGATGAGGAGCGGGCTCCATATATTCTGTAAAGACCGTAATGCTTTTGTTTTCATGGACTATATTTTCAAAAAAAGAATCTTGGCGTTGCTGGGCAGTGTAAGCTAGTTTATCAAAAGGTAGTATTTTACCTATTGTGGAATTAAAAAGTACTGTGTCGTTTTGATACAATACACAGGTACCGATATGCTCATTTCTGTTGGATTGGAAGGAAAACAAAGTAAATAACACCGCATTAGAGCGTGTTGAAACTACTTGTTTTAAAAGTGCAATAGGATGATTCTCTAAATTGGTATTTATTGGTTCAAATAGTATATGCACGATACCGTTACAGCCCAGTTGTACGCCCAATTTGTTGTCATTCTCGTCGGTTGTGTCATAAGATACCAGCTTGTTTTTCTGCTGGGAAATAGCCAAAAGAGCCTTTCTAAGTGCATCTCCTTCCAGACATCCTCCACTAATCGCACCAGTAAGCATCCCATCATCGGTAACCAGCATACGAGCCCCAGGTCTACGGTAGGAGGAACCTTCCACCTTTACTACCGTGGCCAGAGCCATGCTTTTATGCTCTAGTATCGCTTGGTCATAGGCTTGGATGATATCATTGATTTCTTTCATGGTTCTGGAGGGCTTTTACTACTGGTTCCTATGCTGAGTTATAGTTTGTTTAAGAAGTAAAATTGCTTGCTCTACTTCTTTTTCGGTATTAAATCTTCCAAAACTAAATCTAAAGGAATTTTGAATAGCATCCTTCTGCAAACCCATCGCCAGCAAAACGTGACTAGGCTGGATGGTTGCTGAAGTACACGCGGAACTCTGAGAAAATGCAATTTTACTACCTAAGTTTAGGATGAACTTTTCACCGTCAATGCCCTCAATGGTGATATTGGTACAGTGGGGAAGTCGAGGACTATTATTTCCATTGATAGTAATTCCATCCATTTCCACTAAGGCTCTTTCAAATTGGTTGCGAAGTGTACTTAATCTGTTTTGTTCTATTTCCAGTTCGACACCGGCAATTTTACAAGCTTCTCCTAAACCAACAATACCAGGTACATTCAGTGTGCCACTTCTAAGTCCGAGCTGGTGTCCGCCGCCCTCTATTTGGGCGGTAATGTTAAAGTCTGATTGATTCTTACGAATAAATAGAACGCCGACACCTTTCGGTCCGTATAGTTTATGAGCCGACATACAAAGCATATCAATACCGTCTGTGGTTACTTGTACAGGTATCTTCCCGACCGCCTGCGTAGCGTCCGTGAAAAATGGGATTTTGTTTTGTTTGGCTATGCTTCCAATCTGAGCAATAGGCTGAATAACACCCGTTTCATTGTTGGCGTACAGGATACAAATCAGTCCAGTATTGGGTTTAATTGCCTTTTCAAGTTCCTTTATGTCGATGGTACCGCCCGAGTTTACTGGTAAATAGGTAATCTCAATGGCTTGGCTTTCTAATTTGGCACAAACGTCCAGTACTGCTTTGTGCTCGGTTTGTGTGGTGATAATGTGATTTTTACGATTTTGGGTCTCCAACAAACCTTTTATCGCAAGGTTGATGGCCTCAGTTGCTCCCGAGGTAAAAACGATTTCATGGGGATGTGCGCCAATTAGGGTGGCTATATTTTCTTTTGCGATGTCTACTGCTTCTTCACTTTCCCAGCCATAAACGTGCGAGCGACTAGCCGGGTTTCCGAATTTTTCACTGAAATAGGGTAGCATTTCGGTGAGCACGCGAGGATCCACGGGAGTAGTTGCATTGTTGTCCAAATAAATTGTTTTTGGCATGTTGGTTTATACAGTTGTTGGTCACAAAGAATTGATATTCAAATTAACCACTTAATTGTAGTTTTTTGAAAGAAAATCGAATCTCAGTCCACAAATACCCGCTATTAAGCGG
>CAXBLH010000036.1:0-20754 GCA_963976315.1 uncultured Dyadobacter sp. | reverse complement strand
TATCATTCGGCCTTAAAATGTTTAGGGAGCTGTTTTTAGAGGCCTTGAAATAGCTCCCTTTCAAAGAGCCTGTTTAAAAATTAACCAATAGTTTGTTTATGCTATTTTTTTGCTCTATCTGCTTTAAATTTTAAAGGGCGGTTCGCACAAATAATAAGCTATAAACAATTCTATCATTAAAATTTAAATAGGCTCTAATATTTTCAAAACTTAAGGGGACGCTATTAAGTATAAAAAATTATATATTTTTTATTGAAAGGTGATATAAACAGCGATATAAATGTTAATATTCCCATATGAATATTTTACAGTTTGATCAGAAAATAAATTATGGGAGCTAAAAAAGTGTCGCTCAAAGACATCGCCTTAAAAGCGGGAGTTTCCACGGCTTTGGTTTCTTATGTACTCAATGGCAAAGAAAAAGAAAGTAGGGTAGGTCATGAAATAGCGGTGAAGATCAAAGAAATCGCCAAGGAAATGAACTACCAGCCCAATCATTTAGCAAAAAGCCTACGCAGTGGTAAAACCCATACGATAGGGTTGGTGATTGCGGATATCTCGAATCCGTTTTTTGCTAATATAGCCAGGGTGGTGGAGGACGAAGCCAAGCGAAATGGGTATACGGTCATTATAGGAAGTTGTGATGAAAATGCAAACAAAGCTTGGGATTTGATCAATGTCTTGATCAACCGACAAGTGGACGGATTTATTATTGTTTCTTCCGAGCATTCAGAAAGCCATATTACACATCTTCGGGAGAAAAAAATACCATTCGTTTTGCTGGATAGGCACTTTCCGGAATTGCAGACAGACTTTGTAGCGACCAATAACTATAAAGCATCCTACGACGCTGGCGTTCATTTAATTGAAAATGGCTATGAAAAGGTAGGCCTTATAGCCTATAAGTTAGATATGTTCCATATGCAAGAGCGAATCCGGGGCTATCAACATGCATTGCGTGACAAGCAAATTGCGAGGTCAACCGATTGGCTGAAAGAGTTGAACTTTGAAACTATCGAAAAGGATATGGGTAAGGCCATTGACGCAATGGTGAAAATGGAAAACCGTCCGGATGCCTTAATATTTGCTACTTATGGTTTGGCCATCAATGGATTGAAATATATTAATGAATTGAAACTGAAAGTACCTCAGGATTTTGCCATTGTGAGTTTTGGGCAGGCAGAAGTGTTTGACTTGTATTATTGTCCGATTACTTATATGCATCAGCCATTGGAGCAACTCGGGAAAACGGCGGTGGAAATGTTGATTCATAAAATGAAAAATCCAGAGGAAGCTATGAAACAGATTCTAATGGAAGCTAAATTAATTCCAAGAGACTCGTCTGTAAGTAAAATAAAGGCTAAATAGTCTTTATTTAAAAAACTGCTTAATCGATTAAATAAAATATGGAAAGGAGAAATTTTTTAAAATCGTCGCTATTCGGAACCGCAGCTTTGATGACCGGTTTGTCATTAAGCAATGCGCACGCCGCGTCAAAAATGAAGATTACCAAAATTCGATATTATGCCGCACCGGGATATACAAAACCCTTGTTTAACCAAGCAAGAGGAATTGTGGAGATCGAAACCGACGCAGGTATTATTGGCATCGGTGAAGGTGGATCCAAGGATATGATCGAGCAATGCGCGCAAATGATTATCGGCGAAGATCCTTTCCGTATTGAGCATCTTTGGCAGTTTATGTACCGAGGGATGTTCTACCCCCCAGGTCGCGAAAAACTACATGCGCTTGGTGCGATTGAAATGGCATTGTGGGATTTGAAAGGCAAAGCCCTCGGGGTACCTGTTTATGAATTAATGGGCGGTAATACCCGAGAATATATCGAATGCTACGCAACTGGTTTCAGAGCTTCAAAAGCAACAACAGAAGAAGGTAGGGCGGAAGACTGCCTTAAAGCAGGGTTGCGTTGTTATCGCATTGGGCCTACGGGAGGGAATGGCGATGAGCCTTTTGATTTTTATGAAAACGTTAAAAAGACCATCGATTTTTGTAAAAGAATTGACAAAGCAGTAGGTGGCGGTGGCAAGTGGGCGATTGATATTCATACCCGTTTTGATATGATAGATGGCTTGAAAATATGTACCGCTCTGGAAGACTTAGAACCTTATTTTGTTGAAGATATTATACGCTCCGAGAATCCCGGCGTTTACAAACAAGTACGGTCAATGACCAAGGTGCCGATTGCCGTGGGCGAACAGTTTGGCGACAAGTGGGATATTAACGAACTAATCGAAGGTCGGTTGATTGATTATACCAGGGTAACACTACCCAACACGGGTGGACTGGGCGAACTAAAAAAAATCGCCGCTCTTTGTGAAACGCACTATACCGGAATGATTCCTCACTTTACAGGGCCGCTCTCTACGGCGGCATTGGTACATGTATTGGGTTCAAGCAGCCCGTCGAGGTGCATGATGGAGTTGGGCGGCGGGGTACCAGAGTACCCAGAGTATTTCAATGATGATTATATCCGATTCCAAAATGGGAAGCTATACCTTAATCCTGAACCCGGACTTGGTGTTAAGTTTAATCCAAAGAAAGCCACGTTTGTGATGGAGATTAAAGAAAAAACCAAATACCCGCATCCCTATCTAAAAAGTCCAGATGGCGCTATACATGGCTGGTAAGTAAATTGTTATCAAAAATTCACTATTCTTAAATCTAATCTTTAAAATGAAAAGTAAAAAAGAAAGTACAGGAGTGTCCCGTAGAAACGCTATTCAGTCGGTGTTAGGCATTGCTGGAATGGTTTCGATGGTCTTACCAAAAACGTCTTATGCGTCTACTCCAAAGCCATTTCAAGATTATAGTAATGTTAAAATCACGAAGCTTGAAACATTTCTGATAAAGCCAAGATGGATTTTCCTTAAAATACATACGGACGTAGGTATATATGGACTCGGTGAACCCTTATTGGAAGGCCGTGCCCTCACCATCCAAACGGCCATTAAAGAAATTGAGCCTTACCTTATTGGTAAAGACCCTCGCCATGTAGTACATCACTGGCAAGCTATATACCGTCATGCTTTTTATCGTGGCGGCCCAATATTAACCAGCGCACTCAGCGGTATTGACCATGCACTTTGGGATATCAAAGGAAAGTTGCTAAATGTGCCTGTTTGGGAATTGCTAGGAGGGCCAACCCGCGATCGGGTTAGAGTATATGGCAGGGCTTCCAGTGCCGCCGACATGAAGAAACGCAAAGCGGAAGGTTTTACAGTAATAAAAACAGGCGTAGCAAAGAAAAATCCGGCTAACATTGTTGAAAATCCTCAATTTATTAAGTACGCAGCAGATAATTTCGCCTCTTTAAGAGAAGCGGGTGGTTTAGATATGGACATTGCTATTGACTTTCATGGCAATATTTCCCCTCAAACAGCCAAAGTGTTGATCAAAGAAATTGAACAGTACCAGCCTATGTTTGTGGAAGAACCTTGTCAGGCACAAAATGTGGATACCATGGTGGAAATCGCAAAAGGTACTCATATACCAATTGCTACCGGCGAACGTATTTTTACAAAATGGGGCTTTCGAGAAATTCTTGAAAAGGGTGCCGCTAGTATCATTCAGCCCGATTTGTGTCATGCAGGGGGGATTACCGAAGGCCGAATTATAGCGGGAATGGCGGAAGCATATTATGTACCTATTGCACCTCATAATCCAATGGGGCCTATTTCGCTTGCCGTTGGACTGAACTTAGCTGCCAGTATCCCTAATTTTTTGGTACAAGAGCAAGTAACATTGGGTGAAGGCTATCTTAAGAAACCATTCAAGCTTCAGTCCGACGGAACGGTAATGATACCAAACGGTCCTGGACTGGGTATTGAACTGGATGAAGACCAAATCAAAGAAAAAATTGGTCACGACTGGAAAAACCCAGAGCTATACAATGCTCTAGACGGCTCGGTGGTGGATTGGTAGTAGGTAAAAAGGGGTTAAAGGTTAAATGTTAAAGGGATTATTGCCTATTGCTTACTGCCTATTGCCTACTGCTTAATGCTTAAAGCCCTTAAAATAACACAATGAGAAAAAAAACATCCATTTTAGTAACAGTACTAAGTATTTTCATTTTGGCAGGTTTTACGGTGGTGCAAGATCCACCGACTGCCCGAATAACCAATGGGATTTTGACCGCCAATTTGTACTTGCCTGATGCCGAAAATGGATATTATCGGGGTATGCGGTTTGATTGGTCGGGGGTGGTGAATAGTTTGGACTACAAAGGCCATCATTACTTTGGTGTGTGGAATCCTCATTATTCCCCTACGTTACATGATGCCATCACAGGACCGGTTGAGGTTTTTGAACCCTTAGGTTACGATACGGCTAAGCCCGGTGAATCGTTTGTGAAAATTGGCGTTGGGTTGCTTCAAAAGCAAAGTGATTCCGCTTATGTTTTTTCGAGAAACTATAAAATTCTTTCCCATGGTAACTGGAAAGTGAAGCGAAAAAAAGACCATGTTCAATTCTTACATACTTTAAAGGACGAAACTGGCTATGGTTATACTTACGCAAAAACGGTTCGGCTAACGAAAGGGAAACCAGAAATGGTGTTGGCGCACCAGCTCACCAATACCGGCACTAAAACCATTGAAACAACGGTTTATAATCACAATTTTTTTGTAATTGACCAAGAACCGACCAATGAAAATATTGTAACCAGTTTTCCATTCAAGGTTAAAGCAGAAGGAAAAGGCTTTGGAACGCTGATCTTGGCAGAAGACAATTCATTGCGATTTACAAGAGCGTTGAGAAAGGGAGAAAATGTGTATACCCCGGCCATCGGAGGTTATGGTACTTCGGAAAATGATTATAAAATCGAGATCAGTAACCTTAAAAGTGGTGCTTCGGTAAATATAACCTCGGCCGATTGAAAAGTTTGTATTTTGGGCATGCCCTACCACCTCTTGTCCTGAGCCGTATACCAAAATATCGGTAAAACCGGGTGAAACATTTTCTTGGAATATAAATTACAATTTTAAAGTGGCTGACTAATCAATTATAGCCTAGCATTTCCTGGACACAAAAAAAATTAATACTACAGTCTTTAAAATGCATATAGGATAAATTGGAACTATAAGTGGTTAATGAAAAGCTGTGGATTGGGTGTAGAGGTTGATAAATTGCCGAAATATTTGCGGTAATCGACGTGGAGACTTCCGATGTAAGATTTAGTAGGAAGCAGTTTTATCTCGACTAATAAACCATCGATTCGAATTAAGAAGTCTACTCCGATGCCGATAGTACATAAAAAACAACAATATGAAAAACTGGATATTAGGTTGTGATTGGGGAACCAGTTCTTTTAGGTTACGACTCATCGACGTAGTGAATGCTGAAATTATTGGAGAAGTTCAATCAAAAAATGGCATCGCGCAGACTTACAATCTATGGATGAACAGTGGTTTAGGGTCTGATGAACGTTATGTATTTTTTCAAAGCAAATTAAAAATTGAAATAATTAGGCTTGCTGGACAAACTAATGCCGATTTGACGGGCATCCCTGTCATTGTCACAGGTATGGCTACTTCATCGATTGGAATGTGGGAGTTGCCTTATGCTTCCTTACCTTTTTCGATGCACGCGGAAGGGCTTACTATGAAGCTATTCCCAGCGAGCCATGATTTTGATCATACCTTGATGTTGGTTTCTGGAGTACGGGATAGCCAAGATGTAATGCGGGGGGAAGAGGTACAATTAATAGGACTTATGCAAGGGCTGGCCATTCCGGAAGTCAAAGAAATGGTGGTTATTTTACCCGGTACCCATTCTAAACATAATAGTATAAAAGAGAATGCACTCGTTAGTTTTCAAACCTTCATGACTGGTGAAGTATTTCATTTAATGGCCACGCAAAGCATTCTGAAAGACAGTATTGAAATCATTGAAGAAGATACCGACAACGAAGCTTTTGAAGCAGGAGTTTTGAAAGGCCAGTCGGCGAATTTATTAGCATCCCTGTTTTCAGTCCGTACAAATACCTTGTTTGGAAATTACAATAAGTCTGCCAATGCCTACTATTTAAGTGGCTTGCTCATTGGGTCGGAACTCGGATACTTACAAAATGATTCCGACACAAGGCCCATCGTTCTTTGTGGAGGCGGCAGGCTTCATGGTCTGTATTTCAAGGCTTTACGGATATTGCAATTACAACACCGTACCATTGATCTCCCAGAAGAAAGTGTAACACGTGCTACTATTGCGGGCCAGATTACCATATTCAAACATTACTTTCACACATTTTCAAATTCTATATGAGTCAAAAGTTATTTTCTTGGGAATTATTCGAAAAAGCACCTATCGTTGGTATTATTCGAAATGTAAGTTTGGACGATGTAAAAGCAATATTGCCTATCTGTCGCGAAGCGGGACTTACCACCGTAGAAATTACAATGAATACGCCTAACGCGGCAGAAATTATAAAGTATGCCTTGGAAAACGAAGGATCTGGCTTGAATATTGGAGCCGGAACAGTCTGTACCAAACAAGATTTGGAAGATGCCCTAGAAGCTGGTTCTCAATTTATAGTTACTCCGATTATATCTTCAAAAATAATCAAAACCTGCGTCAAGAAAGGCATTCCTGTGTTTCCAGGAGCATACACCCCCACCGAAATTTATAAAGCTTGGTCCTTAGGGGCATCCATGGTGAAGATATATCCCGCAACGGCCTTAGGGCCTGCTTATATTAAGGATGTAAAAGCGCCGCTCAATCAGATCAAGCTACTACCAACGGGCGGGGTAAGTTTGGATAATATTCATGATTTTAAAAAGGCCGGTGCCGACGGATACGGTATTGGAAGTCAATTGTTTGATAAAGAATTGATAAAATCAAAAGATTGGAATGGCTTGAAAAACCATATACAGAAATTTATAAGTAAAATCTAAATCCTGCCGATAATGAAAATCAAAAATTACAGATGGATCATCGTTGCCTTGCTATTTGCGGCTACTACAATCAACTACCTTGATAGGCAAATTATAGGTTTGTTGAAGCCTATTCTTGAAAAGGAATTTGAGTGGACAGAAACCGATTTCGCACAGATTGTAATGGCTTTCACGGCGGCATACGCCATCGGTTTGTTGTTTTTTGGTTGGCTTATCGATAAAATTGGCACACGTGTCGGCTATTCTTTTACCGTGGTTTTTTGGAGTATTGCGGGTATGTTGCATGCATTGGCACGGAGTGCATTTGGTTTTGGTGTGGCACGGGTTGGGCTTGGACTGGGAGAGGCAGGTAACTATCCAGCTGCTGCCAAAACCGTCGCCGAGTGGTTTCCCAAAAAGGAACGTGCTTTAGCCACTGGGATTTTTAATGCGGGAACTAGCGTTGGGGTGGTCGTTGCGCTAATCATGGTTCCACCTATTTTGGCCAATTATGGTTGGCATGAAGTGTTCTGGATTACTGGTGCGTTGGGTTTTGTATGGTTGGTATTTTGGCTTTGGCTTTATGAGGTACCCTCGAAGCAAAAGAAATTAACAAAAGAAGAATTCGATTATATTGTTTCTGGCCAAGAAGAAACCGAAACTGTCGACAACCCTGTAAAATGGGCTAAACTATTCTCTTTTCCCCAAACTTGGGCCTATATTACAGGTAAGGGACTTATTGATCCTATTTATTGGTTTTTCTTGTTTTGGTTGCCCTCCTATTTTGCC
Source organism: uncultured Dyadobacter sp. (assembly GCA_963976315.1). Taxonomy (GTDB): domain Bacteria; phylum Bacteroidota; class Bacteroidia; order Cytophagales; family Spirosomataceae; genus Dyadobacter. The sequence goes on along the minus strand of CAXBLH010000036.1, from coordinate 13,078 downwards.
TCCACGTTTGCCTTGGATCTTAAAAAACCCAGTTTAGAGCTAATGATTATCTATACTGCTACCACCGTTGGGAGTATAGGAGGAGGTTATTTATCCTCCTATTTGATAAAAAGAGGATGGGAAACCATTAAAGCCAGAAAGACCGTGCTATTGGTGTTTGCAGTGCTTGAAATGTCTGTGATACTAATCCAATTCTCCAATGATGTGTGGGTAGCGGTTGGTCTGATCAGCTTTGCAGTGGCATTACACCAAGCCTGGGCAACCAATGTATTTACGCTTCCTTCGGACATGTTTCCAAAACAGGCCGTGAGTTCGGTGGTGGGTATTGGAGGGATGGCAGGAGCCATTGGTGGAATTCTATTCCCGATTTTGATCGGTACACTTTTGGATAAATACAAAGCAATAGGCAATTTGAAGCTGGTTATAATATTATTTTTACCATTTGTGGGTTCACTTATTTGGTAGCTTGGCTCATTATACATCTGTTAACCAGAAAACCTCGGAAGGTAAGTTTGGATGAGCTGAGGTAGTTGTAGGAAAAAAACGGTTTCATTATTCCCTCGAATATGCCTTTTATCCTATTACATTTGTAAATGGATTATTTTAAGAATTTGCTGGGTTTGCTTAAAATCGAGCGCGAGGTAGACAAACAAACCTATCAAAAACTCATTGAAAACACTTCTGTTTCGGCGCGTAGAGCGGACGGACTGGCCTGGTATCCCATTGCCATTAGAGGTACTGAAATGGGTAGAGGGGATTATCTGAGTGTAGAAGTTGAAAGAACAACCCATCACGATTTGTCCCATAGTTTGAGATTCGGTATGCCTGCTGTTCTGTTTTCAAATCATGATCCAAAAACAGATCGGGTAGAAGGAACCATTACCTATCAAGGTGGTAACAGACTAAAAATATCCCTACGTACCGATGAGCTTCCCGATTGGAGTAGGCATGGCAAACTGGGTGTGGAGTTGCTTTTTGACGACAATAGTTACGATGAAATGATTGCGGCGCTCAAACTGGCAGGGCAGCAACAGGAGAAACAAGAATTGGCCAAGTTGGTGCGGGTGTTAACCGGAGAAGAATCTCCGACTTTTAATAGCTTAGAAACAAATTACACTTTCAAAGGGCTCAATCAGTTTCAAGAGAAAGCAGCCCTAAAAATTCTTGCTGCCAATGAATTGGCCATTGTACACGGCCCACCAGGTACTGGTAAAACCACTACTTTGATTCAAGCGATAAAGGCTTTGGTAAAAACCACTCACCGGCGTGTTCTAGTAGTGGCTCCTAGTAATGCTGCGGTGGATTTGTTGAGTGAAAAACTGATGGATGAAGGATTGGAAGTGTTAAGAGTCGGAAATCCAGCGCGCGTATCCCAGCGATTAACTATGCTTACTTTGGACAGTAAAGTTGCCGATCATCCACGGAATAAAGAAATAAGAAAACTCAAAAAGCAGGCCAATGAGTACAAGAGTTTGGCTCATAAGTACAAGCGAAGTTTTGGGAAGTCGGAACGAGAACAACGCATGGCTCTGTTCGATGAAGCTCATCGGATCATCAAAGATGTGAGTGCCATTGAACAATACATCACCGATGATCTTATTGCCAAAACGCAAGTGATAACAGCTACTCTTGTTGGTGCTAATCATTATACGGTTCGGAACTTACAGTATGAGACGGTCGTGATTGATGAAGCGGGACAAGCTTTGGAGCCCGCATGCTGGATACCCATTTTGAAAGCAAAAAAGGTAGTATTGGCAGGAGACCACTTTCAGCTACCACCGACCATCAAAAGTCCCGAAGCTGCAAAAGGAGGTCTGGAAACAACCATGCTTGAAAAAAATGTAGCGTTACATTCCGAGGCAGTAGTGCTTCTGCAAGAGCAATACCGCATGAATGAGCTGATCATGGGCTATTCCTCAAAAGTGTTTTATCAAAACAAATTAACCGCATTTGAATCTGTTAGAAATCATAAACTCTTTGAGTCGGATTTACCATTAATGTACATTGACACCGCTGGATGTGGTTTTGAAGAAAAACTGGAAGGAACCTCTTCTACGAATCCCGAAGAGGCTACTTTTGTGGTGCAACAATTAACATCATTGGTTCAAAAATTGACAGATCTCCCAGAGACTACTCCGGATAACTTTCCCTCTATTGGTGTAATAGCTCCCTATAAACAACAGATTCAGCGAATAGCCGAATTGGTAAAAGACAACGCGCATTTAATCCCATATCAAAATTTCATTTCTGTGAATACCGTCGATAGTTTTCAGGGTCAAGAGCGGGATATTATTTTTATCAGCTTGACACGGAGTAATAGCGATGGTATAATTGGCTTCTTGGCCGATATACGGCGCATGAATGTGGCCATGACACGCGCTCGGAAAAAGCTGGTGGTAATCGGTGATAGTAGCACGCTCGGTACCAATTCTTTCTATGCCGACTTCGTAACCTATGCCGAAAAGCATAATGCCTATTTTAGTGCTTGGGAGTTTATGGAAGCGTAAACCAGTTAGCAGAAGGATTTTCAAAGTCTTCTTTATTCCTTTTAAACCACTCTTTCGATCCAATTCAACAGGTATTTATTGATTTTTAGCTGTAAGAAGGAGTCCTTAAACTCTTTTTTTACGAACTAATTGTATATTAATCCACAATAAATTGTAACTTGATAGGGCTTTTGATTGTAGAACTGGGGGCGTATTGATAGGAATAAATATTTCTATAAGATGTTTTAAAAGTCCTATAAGCCATTGTCTTACAGTTAAGTGTAAAATTTACATGATTCCTCTAGCTTGTGAAGTGGAAGATTTAAATGGATGAACTTATGCTATGTATATTAAAAAATAAAGTTATTGGTTCGCGTTAGACGGATATATATGGTATCTCATTTTACCACAAAAAACTTCTTGTTTTTGATCGTTATACTCCTGCTGCAAGTAAGCTTGCAACCATTAGGTGCCCAAGGATTATGTGATGTTGGCGGGGGTGGGTTTTCATTGGATCGTAGCGAAGGCTGCGCTCCTTTGACTGTGAACATTACCAATGAGATCAAAAATGCTGTTGATGTGGGCTATTTAATTAATTATGATGGCCAATCGACTTCCAATTTAGCCTTTACCGACCGGCTCTCGATCGTAACCTATACTGCACCTGGTGACTTTCGGATTTTACAAAAAGCTGTGGTGGGAGATAATATTAACTATTCCTGTAATATCGTAAAAGTGTTCGAAGGCAGGCCTGTCAATGGGCGGTATATTACTTGTGGTAATACTAAAGTAGTTTTGATACTCTATGATGATATCATTCTAAAAGCCTATGACAAAGTTAGTATTGACTGGGGAGATGGTACCACCCAAGAGTGGCAACGGGGTAATTCGCTTTTAATCGAACATGACTATTTTACCACCTCCATTAGTCCGGTAATACGAGTTATTGGAAAATATAATAATGATCGCGCATGTGATCGAGGAGCTGAGCGGTCTTTTCCAATAAACTTTTCCCAAGCTGGACTTAACGATATTCAAATAAATAAGCTGGCCATGAATGGTAATGGCGTATTAGAAATTACCTATGCGGGTGTCAATGATATTTCAACTGATATTTTGTACAGTACCAGTCCCAATGGGCCATTTACAAAAGCTGCTACACGTACCAGTGGAGGACAACAATTGGTTCGTATTTATAATTTGGATCCTAAGGCGGTTTATTATACCAAACTTATTTCCAAGGATTTGTGTGGAGGTGAGCTGGAAACGGAACCTATTACATCCATTGTACTCCACGGGAAAACGGAAAATGAAAAGAATTTTCTTTCATGGAATCAGTTTGTAGGGCTGGATCAGTTCGATCATTATGAAATTGTTCGTGATGGGGTGGTTGTTGAAACCCTGTCTGATTCTACGGCCACAGGCTTTACTGATGAGAATGTACAATGTGGGGACGTGTTTGAATACCAGATTATTGCCAAGTCGAAAACAGAAACCTCCTTGTCTGCAACCCTCAATATTAAAACCCTGGTTGATAATCCATTGCCCATTGATTATGGCCTAGTTAGCGTACTGGATGACAACACGATTTCCATTTCGTCGAAACCACCCGGTGGGGGTATGAAAACGAATTACGCCTTTATTTTTGAAAAATTCGATCAAGCACGTTCGGAATATAAACGAATAGCAACGCTTTACGGAGAAAATGAATTCTTGGATCAGGACGTAAACACCAGGGAAGAATCCTACTGTTATAGAGTTACCTATCAAAATGGTTGTGGACAAAAAACGGAACCCACAAAGCCAGTTTGTTCTATACTATTGAAAGTACAACGTCCAACCATTACCTGGACTGCTGGAAACCCGTTTGTAGATAGTTTGGATTATTATGTGGTAATGCAAAGAACTACCACGGAAACGGAGATCCCAGTTAACAAAATGGTGAGTTATTTGCCAGAATATAGGAGTACCAGCGACCTGGAATATACTTTTCAGATAAAGGCTATCTCGAAAGATACCTTACAAAGTTATTCCAATACCATTACGATTAACAAGGACGTGGAAGTATTTGTACCTGAGGCGTTTTCTCCTAATGGGGATGGTGTAAACGATTTATTTATGGCGGAGGCTAGTTTAATGAAGTCGTTTGAATTGTTTGTTTACAACAAATGGGGACAAGTGATTTATTATACGGATGATATTTCAAAAGGCTGGGATGGTAAATTTAACGGGGAACTTGCGCCTGTTGGATCCTATGGTTATCGGATTCAGCTTGTTGATATCATCGATCAAAAATTGGATAAACAAGGAGTTCTTGTACTGTTGCGGTAAAGCTTATTTTATTGAAAATCTGATAAAAACTTTACCTTGAATATTTTTAACCGAGGCGGAATCAATAAGGTTGGTTAATGGGGCTTCTATGGCTACTCCGTACTGAAACTTATGCTTTCGATAGCCCATTTCCAAATGTGCTTTCCACTGATGGCTATTTATCGAATTTGAATTTAAAACCTTTTGGTTGACAGACACCAAACTATCTACCGCTATTACTGAGCGAACCGATTCGACCTTTAACCCACGATTTGCAATAATATAGGTGAATCCGATACCAGAATATAGGTGATTTTTAAAAAGCCTGTTGTATTGAATTGAGAAAGCCGGCCCAGAGAGTTTGAGTAATTTGGAGAAGCTTTTCTTGATAATCGAATCCTTAATTATTTCGGTTTTACTGTTTAACAGAACGTTATAATAAGTTATATCTGTTAAAGTGGCACTTGCCATGATCTCCCCCGATTTTCCTACTTTCTTACTAAGCCATACCCCTGGAATGAAGTAATCCCAATATTGCCTTTTTGCATTGGAGGAAACCCAAAAGTACGGACTGCGTTGAAAGGGGACGGAGAACTTCCAGTGAAGGCCAAACCCGAGATCTTTGAAAATTGGAATGGAGGTTTTGCTTACTATTGGATTGGTTTTGTAAGTGAACGCAGGTTGCGGTAAACTTAATGGTCGCGCACTTCTATAAAATAATTTTCGCGACAAGGCTTCCATTTCTAATTTCAATGGTGAGATGCCGCGTGGGAATTTTTCTGGGTTAATTTCAAAGGCCTTTTTGGAATCATTGTTTTTAGGATACGTGTACTCCTTTTGCCGTTCCAGGTCCTGGCGGCTAGTGTTTAATTTATTGTTTAAGTTCTTGTTCTTGGAGTTGTTTTTGGATAAAGCTATTTGAAGCCGGTTAAAATCCTTTTTGTTTTTAGAGTCAAAGTGATTTTCAGAAACTACCTTTTGGCTTTGCAACAGGGAATCTGGATTGTTTTTTGTTCTAGCCAAATTACTATTTAAATAACGATTTACAGGACTTGGAGCTTCATTAGAATCAGACTGCGATTTTGCTGCAAGGTGTGCGCTCTTGGTTTTATTGGGAGTACTGGTTGTAGTCTCATTCTTTTCGGTAGTTGTTCCCCAATAAATAAGCACCACAAGAGTACCTATCAAAAGCCCAGCTGATAATAGCCAGAAGTTACTTTTTTTTAGACCCAAAAAAGAAGTTGTATCTGGAATCACTTGTTGGTCCAGCAGGCTATGCATATCAGCCCATGCGTCCTCTGCCGGGACATCTGGTGTAGGATAATATTGATCCTCTTTTTGGGGGATATGTTTTTTTGATTTAGTCAACTTGAGACTGGTTTCTTTTCGCAATGATTATTTTGAGCCGGGTGCGGCTTTCATTTAAATGCCATTTTACGGTACCTACTTTCATGTTTATATCTTCGGATATTTCTTTAATACTAAACCCTTCGATATAATACAAACTACAAATTGCACGTGTTGTTTTTGGTAAATAATCTAAGCATTCAAACACCCAATCCAAATCCGAGGAATCAATCAGGGTTTCTGTGTCAGGAAGAAACTCACAGAGTACCTCCGGATGTTTGGGTTTGCGTAGTGTGGTTAAACAGCTATTTCTTACAATTTGGTACATCCAATTAAACAGGGTTCCTTTTTGGATATCAAATGATTGAATATTTTTGAAAATCAAAAGCATTCCATTATTTAATGCCGTTTGAATTTCATGTCGTTCCTTGAAAAATTTTTTGCAAAGGGTATACATTGCAGGATAGTACTTCTTATAAAGTAGCTCCTGACTAGTTCGGTCAAAGCGCCGACAGCCGATTAATATTTTTTCAAGTTCATCCATGAAATTTATCCATTCCTTTGATAGGAAAAGGAATGGATACAAGCTATTTTATTTGGAAAACTGTTAGTTTGTTGAATAAAACTCCACTCTTATATTCCCAATCAATTTGAGAATTGAGTCCATCATATTTAAACTTTCCTGTATATTTTTTTCCTTCCAAGTTGATTTCGATTGGATAATCCTTTGGTTTAAGCGGTACAAAATGGAGGTTGAAATTTATTTTACCAGCTGTTTCTGTACAATTGTTGGAAGTCATAACTCCTAAAAAGTTGATATGAAGTAATTCCTCTTTGATGGATTTTTCGGCCACTATATAATCTTCTAAACAAGCATACGTGGTGGTGGTTTCGGTAATAAATGCTATTCCAAGCCGGTCCAGACTATCATATAAAACCGGAGTTATGGTCAAGGTTTCATTTACAAAAGGCTTAAATGGATCGGTTACTGTAATAGTCAATGTTTGGATAATAGCACCCGACTGGGCTGTTACTATATAATCACCAGGAGTTCTGAAAAGAATGGTGGCGACATCCGCACTATCCCGAATGGAAATATTTTCTTTTGGGCTTACTTGCCAAGCGATACTTTCTTTTTTTGTCCAATTTTGAAAGGTCAGGACTACCGAAGATCCAGTATAAAATACTTGATTTTCCATCACCTTTAAATTATCAGTTTTTAGATTAACGTCCTCTTTGGTGCAAGAAAAGAGTAAAATGGCCGTAAAAAGCACTCCGATTAAATAAGTTATATTTTTCATACAAAAGGTTTCATTGGTGATTCATTGGAAAAATTAAGTCCGGCCGGGATTTATATAGGGATATACTCTAGCAGGGGTTGAAAAGGTTGGGTTATTCTAAAATTATTTTATTTTCTGGTTACTTGGAGCCTGTTTAAAAATTAACCAATAGTTTGTTTATGCTATTTTTTGACTCTACCTGCGTTACATTTTGAAGGGCGGTTCGCACAAAAAATAAGTTATAAACAATTCTATCATTAAAATTTAACAGGCTCTAAGTTTTAGTATAGTTGATAGTTCTATTTAGTATTAATGCCGTATATGATAATTATATTTGAATGTTTTAAGCCTAACCTATTTTTTAATTACATGATACTCAAACCCATTCAACTTTTTTCAATAGCAATATTACTTTCTATATCTACTCCACTTGTAGCTCAAATTAAAATGCCAGAAAGAGGACTTTGTGCACATAGGGGTTGTATGAATACGCATCCTGAAAACACTTTGCCCGCATTCCAAGAAGCCATTCGGCTAGGTGCGCATATGATTGAATTTGATATCCAGTTTACCAAGGATAGTATACCCGTTCTTATGCATGATGAAACGGTGGATAGGACTACCAATGGAACTGGGAAGGTTTCAGACTTAACTTTTTCCAAGATTCGTCAATTAGATGCGGGGATAAAAAAGTCACCTGATTTTCAGTACACAGCTGTGCCAACTTTTGAAGAAATATTAAAAATGATGCCTCGTAATATTTGGTTAAACTGTCATTTAAAGGGAGATGGTATCGCAGGGGCTAAAATTGCTAGAATTATTGAGCGTGCGGGAAGGACGCACCAGGCTTTTATTACTTGTGGCGAAACGGCGGCAAAAAGCGCCAGAGAAGCTGTACCCACTATTTTGATCTGTAATGTAGAAGGTAGCTACCGCAAAAATGCTGCCTTGTATGTATCCAATACCATTCAATTGAAAGCTAATTTTTTGCAGTTTTTAGTGCCAGAGCAACCCGAAGATAGAGCCCCTCTGCTCCGGGAATTACATCAAAACGGTGTAAAAGCCAATTATTACCATGCAAAGGATGTTTCAGAATTGAAAGGGCTGTATGAGGCTGGTATTGATTTTGTATTAGTGAATGATTTGAATGGGTTTATGAAAGAATCGGAAGTACTGGGTGTTCCTCCTGTTAACCAAAAGTAACTTCCGGCTTTAATTCTGCTTACTTTTTAGTTCGATTGAGGTAAAAAAATTAAATTTACAAGTAGATATACCCTCACGTTTAAAATAAACTATCAAATAAATTGGCACAGAAATATTTAACCAAGGAAAAAATAATCGAAATAGCTATTGCGCTTTTCAATGAGCAAGGTGTTCAAAAAGTGACAAGCCGCCATATAGCAAAGGAAATGGGGATCAGTCATGGAAATCTGAATTACCATTTTAATACGAAGGAGGACCTGCTTTTGGCAATTTATGATTTGATGCGTACAGAAATGTCTGAATCTTATACCGGAAGTTTACAACATAAAACCTCCTTTGAGCACTTTCACAAACTGCTATTACATCTAGAGGTATTTAACTATAAATTCCGCTTTTTTAATATGGATGTTTTGGAGCTATACCGTAGCTTTCCAAAAATCCAAGAATTACTCACCGAAACCTTGGAGCTGAGGAAAACACAGATGTATGATTTGTTCCAACAATTTCATGCTGACGGCTATTTGGATAACCAGTATTTACAGAATTCGGAGCGATTGCAGCATATGATTCGGATTGTAATTACATTTTGGCTATCGCAACAAGAAGTGCTTATCAATTTCAAATTTCAGGAAAGAGGCGAAATAGCGAAGCATATTTGGGAGTTAATAACGCCCTATATGACCGAAAAGGGTTGGGAAGAATATCGTGCCGTTTTGGAAAAATACCCTTACGACGAGGAGGTACCAATTCTTGTAGAAAAATAGTTCATAGGTGTTTGCATTGCCCTCCATCAAGGATGGTATCAGAAATCAGCTTCAGAGTTTATTAAAAACTGCTGAAGCTAATTTTTTGTATTAAATGGTATTATTGGTCTAAAACTTTTTGATTTTCTGGGCGGAACGACAGTAAAGAAACCTCGTAGGATTCTTGTTAGGTTAATTAAAAGCTTTATATAGCTCTTTATTGGTCTGGCTTTTAGAAATATTAACTAAAACTGCTTTATGAATATCGATTTACCCAAATCTCGCTGGTACCGAATAATCCCCATTGTATTTGTGACTTATAGTCTAGCCTATCTGGATCGGGCTAATTTTGGATTTGCCGTGGCAGGCGGCATGGGAGACGATCTGGGTATTACACCAGGAGTATCGTCACTTTTAGGATCCTTGTTTTTTCTGGGATATTTCTTTTTTCAGATTCCAGGGGCACATTATTCCGCACATAAGAGCGCTAAAAACTTAATTTTTTGGTCTCTGATACTTTGGGGAGCACTTGCCACCGCCACAGGTATGGTGAGTGATATCACCAGTTTGGTTATTGTACGATTTATGCTTGGTGTGGTAGAGAGTGCTGTTATGCCGGCCATGATTATCCTCCTGAGTAATTGGTTTACCAAAAAGGAACGTTCTCGCGCAAATACTTTTTTGATATTGGGGAACCCTGTTACCGTATTGTGGATGTCGGTACTGTCGGGATATTTGATACAATCGATGGGATGGCGTTGGATGTTTATTATTCAGGGTGTACCAGGCATCATTTGGGCCTTTATTTGGTGGAAACTAGTGGATGAAAAGCCAGCAGATGCGAAGTGGCTGAGCCAAGGTGAAAAAGAGGTAGTAACTGATGCTTTAAAAGCCGAGCAACTTGCTATCAAACCTCTTAAGAATTATGCAGAAGCGTTTAAGTCTAGGCAGGTGATCTTACTTTGCTTACAATATTTTTTATGGAGTTTGGGAGTATATGGCTTTGTGCTATGGTTACCTTCCATTATCAAAGCGGCTCCTAATATGGATATTGTTACCACGGGTTGGTTGTCGGCAGTGCCTTATATTTTGGCAATTGTAGCGATGCTAGCCACATCATATTTTTCCGATAAAACATTGAATCGACGAGCCTTTATTTGGCCTTTTTTACTAATTGCAGGAATTGCTTTTTTGGGGTCCTATCTACTAGGAACCACCAACTATTGGGCTTCTTTTATATTACTAGTGATAGCAGGTGGTGCGTTGTATGCGCCTTACGGGCCATTTTTTGCAGTGATTACCGAGGTTTTGCCCCGCAACGTAGCGGGTGGAGCTATTGGTCTAATCAACAGTATGGGGGCATTGGGTTCCTTTTTAGGAGCTTATTTGGTAGGTTATCTGAATGGTGCTACCGGGAGTTTCGATGCCTCTTATATACTGATGTCCCTCTCATTACTATTGGCTACGGTGATCACCTTAATGGTAATTAAAGCGCCCGACAAACCCAGTGTGGTCGTTTAATCAATGTTTTAGGGGATAATTAGAAATGAAAAAAGGACCGAAGCCGGTCCTTTTTTCATGAGGGGAAATACTAATTTATTGTGGGTTCTGTTCCACTAATCCATTGGTATTGTTTATTTCGTCTTGTGGAATTAAAAATTGCCATCTGATATCTCCGGCTGGTATATCAAGAGCCCCATTGGTAAAAGTGGCGCTATGGTTTCCACCATTTCGGTTAAGCGGGCTATTGGTACGTTTTAGGTCATAAAAACGGAATCCTTCACCCCATAATTCTACGCGACGCTGCACCATGATTTCTTCGATTAAAGCAGCACCTGTTTTGGTAGACAGCTTATAAGAAGGGTCACGATTCACTGCGAATGTATTAAGAACCGCTGCTGCTTCCGCATCCTTCCCTTGGCGTGCAAGAGCTTCTGCTTCTAGTAAGTACATTTCACCAGCACGCATGTAGGGAACGTCTCCAATACTTAATGATTGATCCGCAACACGGAATTTTTTAGGATGGTACTTAAAACGCTGGAAGGTAGAAAGCGGAAGAGGAAAATCAACCGTATTTTTACCTGTTGGATCCCAAAGCTTTTTACGAACATCCGTATCAGAAATTTTGTCGTAAAGTACGGAGAACATCACTTTAGGGGTCGAGCGAATGGCAGAAGCGCTATAATTGTTTGACATATAAGCAAAGAACGAATAAAAGTAGTTGGTTTGATCCGAAACGATACGTGAGGACCACATCCATTCTTTGTTGTCGTAACTGTTGAATCCGCCCAAATAATCATCGTTAGACATAAGCGTATAGCCCGTACGAGCCTCTTTTGCTAAGGTGGCAGCAGTAGCAAAGTTCTGCTGTGTAATTGCAACTCTTGCTTTAATACCTTTGGCTACCGAGATATCAAAATGAGATTTGTTTTTACGGGTATAACCATTCATTAAAGAAATTGCTTCATCCAAATCTTTGTTGATCTGAGTATAAACTTCTTCCACAGAACTACGAGGAAGAGGATCTGAAGAAGGCGTTAATACTAAAGGTACGCCAGGGCTATTGTTATTTCCACCAGCTTTATAACGCTCACCGAAAAGCTGTACTGTTTGAAAAAATGACCAAGCTCGGTAAACTAATGCTTCAGCTTTGATAGCCTTTTTGTCAGCTTCACTGCCTGATGCTCCATCTATGTTGGCAATAATCATGTTGGCATTTCCAACCAACATATAATAAAATGCATAGTTATATTTGGTAACACTGCTCGACGTACTTCTATGGGTTATCCACTGGTATTCCGAACGTAACCAAGAGCTAGAAGTATTTGGAAAAACAAGATCTTCGCCCATGATGTCCATGTACAACATGTTACCCGACTGTCCACCTTGCGACTGCGTAGAATAAATTTGAGAGAACATGATACGGTGAATACCGTTCAGCGCTGCCCAAGCATTTTTGGTGGTGGTAAAGGCATCTACCGTAGAAACTTGATCGGTTGGAGAAGTTTCTAGATAAGCATCTTCACAAGCTGCCAAGGAAACGACCAAGGCAGTGGAAAGAAATAGTTTACTTATTATATTTTTCATAATTATATTTTTTAAAAATCTCCCGATTTAGAATCTAATTTTAGCTCCTATGGACATTATTTTGTTGAAGTTGTAGGTGTTTTGCACGGTACCATTAAATGATCCAGTAGCATCCATTCCTTTTCTTGCAGAAAGAAGTCCTAGGTTATCGCCACTTGCAAAAATATTTGCTTCTTTGGCTCCAATTTTGGCTATGAACTCAGAAGGTAACTTAAAGTTCAAGGTAATGTTGTTTAACTGTAAATAAGAACCGTCAGTCAAGTACCTTGTACTACCACCGGTAAGGTTAGTAATATTTCCAGCATCCAAACGAGGAACGTTTGTTTCGTCCCCAGATTTTTGCCATCTGTTTTGGGCATCAACATGCAACCCAGTTCCGTAGTTACCACCATGCATCAAGCCAGCATAACCACTGTCATAAATCTTTCCACCCACTTTATAAGTGAAAAGGAAGGATAATGATAAGTTTTTGTACGATAAATCATGCTTCATAGAACCATAAAACTTAGGAATTGCAGTAGCACCTACATATCGGTAGTTAGCTTCTGAAATAATTGGAGTTAAGGTATCTGCACCTACCACTGAAGTATTAGCAGTAACTACATTAGTTCTATACATTGAA
>CAXBLH010000035.1:0-20887 GCA_963976315.1 uncultured Dyadobacter sp. | reverse complement strand
TTGTTTTGGCTTGACTTCCCCATTTATTTCTAAGGTCTTAGCAATAAGAGGTACCCAATTAATACCAATCGATTTCTGGATTTGAGCTTGGGAAACTATACTTGAAAAAATAAGTATGCCCAGAATTGTCAATTTCGAAAATGGTTTCATTTTGGATTTAACGTTAATGATTACACTAGAAAACAAATAAATTATGTGCTTTGCAAATCAACAAATGGAATCCTTAGAAAGTATATTTTAGAGCTACTATACCTTGAAGGTATTCGGATGGTTGGCCTCCTAGTCCGGGCTGGTAGTTGTATCGTCCTGTTCCAATAACTCCTTCACGCGGAATATAGAAAGCATGTTGTAGTCCCCAATTTAGATAGATGCGACTGGCGATTTTACTTGTAAAGCCTATAGACGCAATCGGAGATAAGAGGGCGCCTTTGTACGTCATTGTACGTTCAGGCTCTTCGGAGGATCCAAAGGGGATATAAGTAAGGCTTTGATTGTAAGTGGATAACGCTAATCCAGCTCCTACAAAGAACCTTGTTTTGCGTTCTTTTCCCTTTAAGCCAGTTGGATAAAACAAAAAACTACTCTTTAAAAACCAGCCTGATGTTTGACGGTCTTTTGTATTATCACCTATATTCCATCGAATTATTCCGGAGTAGTTCGTATTGAAGGTGTATCCAGTACCGGCATTAATTGCAAACCATTGTTTTGGCTTGACTTCCCCATTTATTTCTAAGGTCTTAGCAATAAGAGGTACCAAGTTAATACCAATCGATTTCTGGGTTTGAGCCTTGGAAACGATACTTGTAAAAATAAGTATGCCCAGAATTGTCAATTTCGAAAATTGTTTCATTTTGGATGCCTCGTTAATTGTATTTTATTACCGCTAATATACTTTGAAATATTATTGTTTGGTGAATAAAAACGCAGCAATCCTATTTGAATGCTGGATTCTATTGATTACAATAAGTGGAAATTACCTTATAAGATTGTTGATAGCCCATTTCACCGGCTTTACTTAAATCCAAACAACCCTCGTTGGTTTGTCCAACATGGATTTTGGTGATTCCTCTTAAATAATAAGCTTCCGAAAAACTGTTTTTTGTTTTTATTGCACTAGAATAGTCATGTATGGCGGCGATTTGATTGCCCTCTTCGGAGTTAATCAACGCTCTAGCATAAAACGCATCCGTGTAACTGGGTGTTAATTCTATGGCTTTAGTAAGATCCTTAATAGCTTCTCGATTTTGACTTATTCGTGATTTGCTTATACCTCTGATATAATAGGCTTCGGAGCGGTCAGTGGTAATGGCGGTTATTTTAGGGTTACTAGGAACCTGGTTGCGTAGTTGATCAAGGTTTTCTCTATTCAGAGTACTTTCTACCACAGGAGCTTTAGCCCTAAATTGATAAAACTTTTTTTTAGGGAGTTCAGGATAGTTGCTTTTAAGGATAATCGCTATGTCCATATCCTGAATAGCTCCTTTCAAATCATACAACTTATTTTTCGCAAAGCCTCTACCATAATAGGCTTCAAAATTTTCTGAATCCATTTCGATGGTTTTATTAAAATCCAAAATTGCACTTTCAAAGTCTTCCAGCTTATTTTTTGCAAATCCTCGATTATTATAATACCAGCTCTCGTTAGGGCTTAGGTCTAATGCTTTGGTGAAATCACCTATTGCGCCTTGATAATCTCCTAATTCTAATTTGGCCAATCCTCTGCTACCGTAGGCGCCTGTGCGCTTTGGACTAAGCTCAATAACCCGCGTGAAATCCGCCAAGCTGCCCGCATATTCTTGTAAATCTTGTTTACAATTTCCCCTGGCATATAATGCTGGAATGTCGTCGGGTTCAAGAGCCAATGCTTTATCAAGGTCACTAATTGCCATCCGCAGATTATTTAATTTTGCATAACTAACACCCCGGTTGTAATATGCTTTAGCTTGTTCTTGATCTAGGTCAATTGCCTTGGAGTAATCTTGCACGGCGGAAGTAAAATTTTCTTGAAGGCTTTTACTAACCCCACGGCTTTCGTAATAAAGCGCCACCTTTCCATCTAGTTCAATAGCCTTGTCATAATCCATAATCGCACCTCGCTGGTCTTTAAGGCTAGCTTTTGCTAATCCGCGGTTATAATAACTAGGAGCATGATCGGGATTCATAGAAATTACCGTACCGAAGTCTTTTACAGCACCTGTAAAATCGCCAGTACGTGCTTTGGTATTGCCTTCTTCAAAGTAATCAGCAGCAGAACGTTGAGCGTGTGTGGTACTAGAAAATAGCGGTATTAAGGATACTAATAAGCTTATAAATGTGAATTTCATGAATATGGTATTTCCTTTATTCGGGTTTTGTACAAATGGTTTATAAAAGTATTAATTTCCCTAAGTATCACCAATGCACATTGTCTTTTTTGTCAAAAAGAGTTAATACAAATTGAAATGTAGAGTTTTTACTTAATTTTAAGTCTTGTAAATTTATAATTTTAATAGAATGAAAATGATTGGGATGAAAAAGATTATGCTGGTAGCCTTACTACTGGTATTATTGGGAGCCTTGTATTTTGTTTTTTTTAACAAAGAAACCGTACCAGAAAACGTTCAAACATATTCGGAAAATGAAATATCCAGTGATGTTTATCTTTCTGAACTAACCGACTTAGAAGGTAATACTGTAAGTATGGATCCTAATAAATTGGTGTTTTTGAATGTATGGGCTACTTGGTGTGGACCTTGTAATATCGAGATGCCCGGTATTCAAACTTTATACAATAAGTATAAGGATAATTCAAAAGTAGCATTTTATATTGTTTCCGATGAGGACTCGGAGACAGTGAAACCATTTGTTTCTAAAAAGGGATATGAACTTCCTTTTTACCAGTTTAGAGGTAACTATCCCGCGTTATTGGATGGAAATGCAATTCCTCGAACCTATATTTTGCATAAGGGAAAGATACTAGTGCAAGAAGTTGGGGCTTCACAATGGGATCGGCCGGATATTTATGCCTTAATAGAAGAGAAAATCGCTGAGATTTAAAATAAATTGTTGTTAAAAAAGGGTATAATACAAAAAAGGAGCTGGTAGAATTTTCTTCCCGCTCCTTTTTTGCTATCCTTTAATTGGTTATTTATTCAACGATGAAATCGCCTTTCATTAACGCATAGTGGCCTGGGAAGCTACAAATAAAAGTGTATTTTCCTTTCTTAGGAGCAGTGAATTCGATCGTATCACTTTCTCCACCACCCACTAATTTTGTATGAGCAATGATGCTAGCCGCCTCAGACTTAGGAATGTATTCCGTTTCACGTGCAGCAGCAGCTTTTCCACCGAAGGCTGCCACATCAACTCCTTGGTTCAAAAGAACCCAATTGTGGCCCATAGCTGCTTTCGCTAATTTGCCTGAATGTGTAAGTGTTAGTTTTACTTTCTGACCTGCCTTTACCTTGATTTCTTTAAGGTCAAATTGCATTGCATCAGTACCTTTTATCACTATTGTTTTTACTTGCTTCGCATCGTTAACGTCATTTTTCTCAATAGTTGTTGCGAAGGTTGTAGTTGAACTTAGGCTACCAAAGGTAACAACTGAAGCAACTAGGAAAAAAAGAGATTTTATTTTTCTCATTGGTTTAAAATAGTATACTGGTTCATATTAATTAAGGGGTGCAAGTTAATACAAGGTATTTGAAAAAAGTAATCTGTTAACAAATGTTTGATAACAATATAATCCTACGTGCCAAATCCCCTAATAATTGTATTTATTGCATGGCCTCTAGCACTGGTATATTAGAAAATGTACTTATACTGGCTACCCACCGCTTTTCCGAGACTCAAAATGCATAGTGTCATCAAATAATGTTCAATATCGATTGGATTCATGGGAATGGGGAGGGCAGTGGATTTGATTATTAACGCATAAAACATCATTGCAATAATGACCCATAAGGCACTTTTTTGCTTGGTTGCAAGTCCTAGTATGGAGATGAGCATGATTAATAATATACAAAAGGACTGAATAATAAGTCCTAAATAGTCGACTTGAAACCAAATAACAAAGAAAAGTAACACCCAGGAAATACCCATGGTTGTGAAAAACTGAGTAATTTGTGCAGGCTTATGCAAAATAATGGACCACGTGGCCGAAATTAAAATAATAGGCGCTAGCACCATAGCACTGGTTGCAATGTAATGATTAATGTTTTCAATAGGAGCATTGAAAGTCCCATAAAGCAAATCAGAAATAGCTCTTAAAGCGATTATGGCCGCAAATCCAATCAAGAGAAGTGCATTATATTTGGACTGTTTTATAAAGTATTTTCGAATCACTACGTATGACGAAAAAAAAATCATTAGGTTTGAAAAAAAGTGCGGATTGGTCAGAATCTTCATAAATCGTTGTCAGGTTCGCAAAAAAGCAATTTACAAATTATACGTACAT
Source organism: uncultured Dyadobacter sp. (assembly GCA_963976315.1). Taxonomy (GTDB): domain Bacteria; phylum Bacteroidota; class Bacteroidia; order Cytophagales; family Spirosomataceae; genus Dyadobacter. The sequence goes on along the minus strand of CAXBLH010000035.1, from coordinate 16,452 downwards.
TTTGCTACTTCGTGCTTTTCGTCCTACTTTTACCAAAAAAACTGATTTACCAACATGAGCGTTTTAGTTAATAAAAATTCTAAGATTATAGTTCAAGGATTTACCGGTTCAGAAGGGTCTTTTCATGCCCAACAAATGATTGAATACGGAACCAACTTGGTTGGAGGTGTTACTCCAGGCAAAGGTGGCCTATCTCATTTGGATAGACCTGTATTTAATACAGTCGATCAAGCTGTAAGATCAACCGGTGCAGATGTATCTATTATTTTTGTTCCACCAGCTTTTGCGGCCGATGCTATTATGGAAGCGGCTGATGCAGGAATTGGTGTTATCGTAGCCATCACCGAAGGTATCCCTACTAAGGATATGTTGATGGCGAAGGAGTATCTTAGAGGTAAAAATGTAAGATTGATAGGGCCTAACTGTCCTGGGATCATTACTGCCGAAGAATGTAAAGTAGGTATTATGCCTGGATTTATTTTCAAAAAGGGTACAGTAGGTATTGTTTCCAAATCTGGGACTTTAACCTATGAAGCCGTTGATCAGCTTACTCGCGCAGGTTTAGGCCAAACCACTGCCATAGGTATTGGTGGTGATCCTATCATTGGTACTACTACCAAAGAAGCTGTTGAGTTACTGATGAATGATCCAGAAACGGAAGCCATTGTGATGATTGGTGAAATTGGTGGTTCTATGGAGGCGGATGCTGCTAATTATGTTAAAGCAACCGGAAATCTAAAACCAGTAGTGGGCTTTATTGCAGGAAAAACTGCTCCAAAAGGTAGAAGAATGGGGCATGCTGGTGCAATCATTGGAGGAGCTGATGATACTGCCGAAGCCAAAATTAAAATTATGCAGGACTCAGGTATTTTTGTAGCCGAATCCCCCGCATTAATTGGCGAAACCATGCTTTTGGCATTAGGTAGAAAATAATGAAATTTTTATAAAAATGTTTTAATAGGGCAGGGGAAACTCGGCCCTATTTCTTAAATATGAAGTCCATACCGTTTATAATATTTTGGGCTTTTTTAGTACTCCCCATTGCTTCGGATACATTGTTAGCCCGAGGGTTAGATAAAACTGCACCACCTGATAACTTTTTTGCCGTTTACAATTTTGAAAATGACTGGTTAGTATACAGTACTAAGTACAAAAGCTATGTGCCATTTTCACCTTATTTGGACGAAAATTCCAGATCCGTTAGCTTAAATGTGGACTTAGTTAGAAATCGTAAGTATTATTTATTAATTCGCTCAGAAGACGAAGCATACCTTTTCATAGAAGGTACTTTGCAGCGCAAAATAGAAAAAGACCATTGGCTTGAGCTCAATGTGGATAGTTTGCACAAGGTATTTGGTAAGGAGGAATTGTTGATAAGCATGTTTGGCAGCTCAGGAGTTTCTGGGAAAATGGCTTTGATTTGTAATAAAAAAGGAATTGAAACAAAAGATATCGGGGTGCTTGGAGCCTCTGGGTTAATTAATATCCGGCCCATTTTTAAAACACCTTTTGAGAATTTTTCGGTTTTATTCTCCATTCTATTGTTGTTTACATGCGGCCTTCTTTATAATATCAACCCTGCTAATTTTTTAAGACTATTAAGTTTTTCAGATTATTTCTCAAAATCAGAAAGGGATCAGCTCGCAAAACTAACAAAGCCTGGAAGTCAGTATGTTGTTATTTTTGTGGCTGCATTGTCTATGATAATGAGTTATTTGTTTATTTTCCTCAAGACCAGCAACCCCAATCTTTTCGAGTGGTTCTTATTTTTATCAAATAGTTCTACCATTTTACTGCTATTTCGTGATTTTGGAGTCCTGTCCATCGTGTTTTTTGTTGCTATCAATCTGAAGTATTTTCTGATGGTATTAGTGGCGAATATGCTCAATCTTGATAAAATTATGGATGTATTATTTATTAAAATAATTCAATCATCTTTTATCTTTCACGGGTTTTTATATCTTGTAGTTCTGGTGATGTCGATGAACTACTTGCTCACGACGGTATCTGTGTCGCAATTCTTTGTAATACCCTTAATGATATTCTATTTTATACGGTTTTTGACCCTTTATGTTATTATTAACCCGCCGGGAAGGTTTATTAATCTGTATTTATTTTCGTACCTTTGCGTCGTAGAAGTGATACCTCTAATCATAGGCATGAAATTTGTGCTTTGATTATAAATAGATTAAGGGGAATAAAATTAATAGAAAATTTTACATGAGTGAGACTATCAAATTTGATCAGGATCGATTAAAAAAGGTTACCAGCCTATTGGTTAGCCAATCAAGACCGGCAGACGAAAACTCTCCCTATTTTGAACTCGCAGCAAAATATAACGTAAAGGTAGATTTTCGTCCATTTATTCAGATAGATGGCGTTTCTTATAAGGAGTTTCGTAAGCAAAAAGTAAATATCTTAGATCATACTGCTGTAATTTTTACAAGCAGAAATGCAATTGATCATTTCTTTAGAATTTGTACCGAAGCCAGGATAGAAGTGCCGGCAACTATGAAATACTTTTGTATTTCAGAACAAACGGCCAATTACCTACAGAAATACATTGTAATTAGAAAAAGAAAAATTTTCACGGGTACCAAAACAGCGGCTGAGCTGGTGGAACTGATGAAAAAACATAAAAAAGAGAAATTTTTGTATCCTTGCTCAGATGTTCGCAAGAACGATATACCGGAGTTTATGGATACGGAAGAGTTTTCTTTTACGGAAGCAACCATGTATCAAACGGTGTCTGCTGACTTGTCGGATCTGGAAGATGTATATTACGATATAATTGCTTTTTTTAGTCCATCCGGAATAAAGTCACTTTTTGATAACTTCCCAGATTTTAAGCAAAACGATACGCGTATCGCAGCTTTTGGTCCTACAACCGCCAAAGCAGTCGAAGATGCAGGACTATTTCTTGATATTCAGGCACCATTGCCCAATGCACCTTCTATGACGGGAGCACTAGACCTTTACATAAAACAAGTAAATAATGTTTAAGGTTATTTAGAAGGTATTTTAAATAAATGCTTGGCTGGGAAAATTTCCTAGCCATTTTTTATTTTATGTCAATTTTTTTAAGCAATATGCGTTATTGTTAGATAAACCGAAGAAAATCTTTTGTAAACCATTTCAGAAACATGACCTCGAAGTTTACGATTAAAAATATTTTTTGGAATGGACTGATTGTCTTTTATTTCCTTTTTAACCATTCGGTGCAAGCGCAAAAAGATGCTCAGTTTAGTTTATTTTCACTGAATCAATTGTATTTGAATCCCGCCGCAGCAGGTATAGGTGAGGAAACCCGCTTTCAGCTGATCCATAGAACCCAATATGCTGGATACCAATCCACCTATGCTGGTGATGATGGGGGAGCGTTATCAACGCAAATGTTCTCCGTAAGTATGCCATTCAAAAATTTTGGAGTAGGCTTCTATGCTTTGAATGATAAAAGTGGCCCCCGTACAGATCAGGATTTTAAATTTTCAGCCTCCTACCATTTACCTTTAGGAAGCGGACAGCTACAATTTGGAGCAAGTGCTGGTTTGTTTCGTCAGTCGCTCGACTTTGGTAAGTTACGAGCCCGTGATCCAGATGATCCCTTGATTCAGACTGGGGTAATTTCGGAAATAAGACCCGATGTGGCCATAGGTGCTCGGTATGAAACGGATGCGTTTCATGTAGGTGTATCGCTTAACCATATTTTAAAACCAGAATATAAATTAGGTTCAGAAACTGGTACTAATCCATTACCACAGACGGTTTATTTGAATGCCGGCGTAAATATTGAGCTGGGTTATTTATTGGATATTCAACCAATTGTACTCGTAAAATCAGATATTTCTACGGTTTCAGTGGAGGGAGGTGCAACAATCACCTATAATAAGCGGTACTGGCTGGGTGGTACCTACCGGCAACAAGATACCTATTTCATACTGATGGGGGGAATATATTTGCTGCCCGATCAATCTTTAAGACTATCGGGTGCGTATGATTTAGTAATAGGTGGTAATAAAGCGAAGGCTCCTTCCTCTTTTGAAGTAATGCTCACGTATGCATTACCAAAGGTTAAAGCAGGAAAGAAAACAATTATTAGAACTCCACGTTTTCGTTTCTAAGCATCAGTATGATGGAATTCCTATTCCGTTGAAAACGTGCTAAATAGGGGAATCTTTGATTTTAATTAATACTTGTTCATGAGTTGATTGAACACTTTGAATAACTTTGATTTATATTTGTGAAATTTTTTTTCTATTTTAAAATCTTAAATGACAGATAAATACAACTTTTTATGCTTCGAATGGCAGATTTTTGATATCTTAATTGAAAAATTACTATTTCGTATAATTGAGTTTGTTACTTTTGTTTCTTTTAAGGTATACTATATAAACACACGGCTACGTTTTTAGGCTGACATTTAATACTCAAATATCAAGAACACTATGAATGTGAAAATATTCTATCGAGATGGAATCAAAGGCTTATTTTTGCTTTCTACAATAATGCTTTTGCAAAGTTGTAGCTTCATCAAAAGTAAGTTTGGGGGCGGAAAGGAAGAAAGTGGTATCAGCAATGGAGAGGTTACTGCAACGGAAAGAAAAGGCTTTAAACAAACTACTCCAGCAGGAATGGTGGTAATACCTTCAGGTTCTTTTATTATGGGGCAAGCGGATGAAGATATTGCGTCGACCATGAACAATATGAATAGAAGAGTAACGATCAGTTCCTTTTTTATGGATGATACCGAAATCACTAATAATGAATACAGGCAATTTGTGAATGCATTATTATTGGATTCTATTTCTGTTCTGGGTGAGGAAGAGATCATGTCCAAGTATTATCCTGACACCACCGTATGGAAAAAGGATTTTGCATATTCGAATGGCGACCCGATGCAAGAATATTATTATCAGCACCCAGGCTTCGACACATATCCCGTGGTTGGAGTAAGCTGGATTGGTGCACAATATTTTAGTAAATGGCGTACCAATCTATTACACGAATTTCAGGATCAAGAAGGGCAATTTAATTCCACAGGTTTTAGACTTCCGTCTGAAGCAGAATGGGAATGGGCTGCTCGTGGTGGTCGCGCTATTGCAAAGTATCCTTGGGGTAATCCTTATACTATGAATGCTAAAGGATGTTTCCTCGCCAACTTCAAACCACAACGAGGAAATTATTCAGGCGATGGTTATGCATATACTGCTCCTGCTAATGCTTATAATCCCAACGATTTCGGACTATACAACATGGCAGGTAATGTAGCAGAGTGGACACTGGATGCTTATACGGATAATGCCACCGCAATTGTATGGGATATGAATCCTAAATATGACAATCCTGATGAACCTAGAAAGGTGATCAAAGGTGGATCTTGGAAAGACATTGCATACTACCTACAAACAGGAACTAGAAGTTATGAATTTGAGAACCAAACTAGAGCTTATATTGGATTCCGGTGCGTAATGGATAATGTAAGCGATCGTGGTGGAGCAAGAGGAAGAAGATAAAAACCATTGAGTTTCATAAATTAGAAGTACAATTTAATTTAATACTAATACCTTAATTATTCACTGTAACTGTTTTAATTACCTATGGCTAAGAAAAGTGGACCAAGTTTCTTTTGGGATAGATTAGTACCAACAATATACAGCGCTGGTGCTGCTGTTGTAATATTAGGAGCTTTATTTAAAATTCAGCATTGGGATGGTGGAGGCCCTATGCTAACCATTGGTTTAGGAACTGAGGTTGGGATTTTCCTTATATATGCGTTACAAACTTTCGTTCAACCCATTGACAAAGAGCCGGATTGGGAGAAAGTATATCCAGAATTAGCACCAGATTACACGGGTGCACCCATATCAAGAAGCACTGGAGCCAGCAGTGGTGTTACTGCCAAACTGGACAATATGCTTGATAATGCAAAAATTTCTCCTGATGTCTTTGAGAGCTTAGGGAAAGGGTTTCACAAACTTTCAGATACAGTTGGTAAAATTACCGATCTTACGGATGCTACCGTAGCCACGAATGATTATGCCAAGAATGTAAAAACGGCATCTTCTGCAATCGGTGAAATGAACAAGTCCTATGGTGTTGCCATTACAGCAATGTCTTCTATGGCTGATGCCACGAAAGATGCACAAGGATATCGTGAGCAGTTTCAGTTGATTACCAAAAACATGGGTGCTCTGAATGCAGTGTATGAATTAGAACTTCAAGACACTACCAAGCATTTGAAAGCCATGAATGCATTTTATGGTAACCTTACCACAGCAATGGAGAACATGGCGGATGCCACCAAAGAATCTCAGGTATTCAAAAATGAAATGTCGAAATTGACCAATAATATATCTTCATTGAATGGTATATATGGCAATATGCTGACGGCCATGCGTGGTAATGCCTAGTTAAACAGGCCAATTGCAGGCATTTGAAAAATCCTCCGTGGTTAAAATGTTTGTCAAAACTTAAACTAATTCAATCACTGATAACTGATTACTGAATATTATGGCAGGTGGAAAAGAAACTCCCCGTCAGAAGATGATTGGAATGATGTATCTGGTACTGATGGCAATGTTAGCATTGCAGGTAAGTTCAGCCATCATTGAAAAATTCATTCTCTTGAACAATTCTCTGGAATTATCTTCCGGAGCAGCCAATAAATTGAACCAGGAAACGGTACTTAAAATTAAAGCAGCTGTGGAGAAGTCGGGAAACCGCGCCGCGGATGTTGCCGTGATGAAACAGGCTGACGAGGTACGCAAAAATACAGTCGCAATCATTAGCGAATTGAATGCTTTGAAGCAGGAGATTATTAAAACAGCTGGTGGTGGCCTTAATGAAGAAGGATTAATTAAAAATCCGCAAGAAGAAGGCAAGGTTGCTGAAATAATGATTGGTGGGAAGAAAAACGGTAAAGCTTACCAACTTAAGGAAACATTAAATCAATATGTTACTAGCCTTAATGGTATTGTTCCAACGAAATTTCAACCATTAGCGTTGGATGGGAAAGAGGATCCTATCACAAGCAGCAATAAGGAACAAAAAAACAAGGATTTTGCAGAGCTTAATTTTGCCCAAACTCCGGTGGCAGCTGCTTTGGCAGTTTTAAGTCAAAAACAAACAGACATTCGTCGGATTGAAGGGGAAGCTTTGAATTATCTAGCAAGTAAGGTGGGCGCAGCTGATATCAAGTTTGACAGGGTTTTGGCCATGGTAAGTGCTGATGCAAAAACAGTAGTTGCGGGTACTAAATTTAAAGGTCAAATGTTTATCGCAGCTTCTGCAAGTGGACTTACACCAAGAATGAGCCTTAATGGTGCACCCGTTAAAGTTGAAAATGGAGTGGGTTTAATTGAATTTACTGCGCAAGGTGGTGGTTACAATGCTGAAGGTATTGTGCGACGCGAACTGGTTGGTAAAATTACAATTCCTACTCCTTCTGGACGTGATACCACTTACACCATGACACAAGAGTATTTTGTAGTGAAACCTTCTTACCAAATCGAGACTGGAACACTTCCTCCGCTTTACTTAGGTTGTGCAAATAAACTGAGTATCCAATCTCCTGCGTTAGGAGCTCTTTGGGCACCAAGTTTCTCAACCGATGGCGGAGAAATCATACCAAGTGGTGCTAAGGGTAAATTTACAATAGTTCCCAGCAAAGCTTCCTTGAACATTACGGTAAGCAATGGTGGAAATGTATTAGGATCTGATCCTTTCCGGGTAAGTCGGGTTCCTAAGCCTTCCCTTGAAGTACGAATAAACGGTGCCTCGTATGATGAAAGAAAAGGGGTTGCTGCTACTGCCGCAAGAAGTATTCAAGTCGTAGCTATACCTGACGAAAGTTTTAAAAATTTCTCTCCGGAAGATGCGATATTTAGAGTATCTCAAATTGAAGTCTCTTTGGCAAGAGGAAATAGACGTATTAACGGGGTAACACTTGGTAATGGAGGTGGATCAATTTCTGCCTTAGCACAACAAGCACAGCCAGGTGATCGTTATGTTATTTCAATCCTTAAAGTTCAAAGACAGAATTTTAAAGGTGCGGTAAGTGACGTTGAAATGGGCACGCCAGTGGAACAGATAACGTTGTTTTAATATTATTAACAGCATTTTATACATACATGATATGAGAAGAATGAAAGTTGAATCGATTACTTTATGCTTATTATCACTCACATTGGGAGCTGGCGTTGTTCAGGCTCAGGAACGAGTTGATTCTACAGTAAATCAATTTTCGGCTCGACCAATAGGTGATGAGGACATCATGATGAAACGCACCTTATGGCGTAGGGTTGATTTGAATGAAAAACAAAATATTTCGATGTTCTCAAAAAACAACGAGATCACGAAATATCTATTAGATGCGGCCAAAGCTGGATTAATTGAAGCATTTCCTAACGACTCTTGCGTTACTCCATTGACAGAAGCGGAGCTACACAAGCGTATGGTAATTCCAAACCAAGTTGGTGGTTTCTCTGAAGAGGAATTGGCTGCAGGGTTTGGAGCGCCAGCCAGTACGGATGTCTGGGGAGATACCAAAGCCGAACCAGCAAAAAAGGAATCTGCAGCGGATGATGGTTGGGGGGCACCTGTTAAAAAAGAAGAGGTAGTGGAAGATGATGGTTGGGGCCCACCTAAGAAGAAAACTACCAAAAAAACAGCTCCAAAAACGGAAGTTGCTAAGGTGGAACCTGCTAAGGACACCACCGCCTTCGATTCTTTCAAAACCGATGTTGTTGCCACGGAAGAGGAATACTTTCCGCAGCAGTTGTCTGTTTTAGAAATAAAAGAAGATTGGACTTTTGATAAAAAAAGATCAAGGTTGTATAACGATATTCAAACTTTGACGATCTTTTTGCCATCCGACCAAAACACGGCAACGGGTCTGGAGCTCCCAGTAGCTTCCTTCAAATACAAGGATGTAGACCGGCTATTCAGAAGTGATCCTAAAAAATATATTTGGTACAATACCCATAATACAGCCAAGAATATGAATTTGGCTGATGCCATGGATTTAAGATTGTTTTATGGTCGTATTATTAAATATTCGAATGCCAACGACCGTTCTTTCCTAGATATTTACAATGGCGACAAACAAGCTTTGATCAAGTCTTTGAACTATGAACAAGAGTTGATGGAGCTTGAACATGGTCTTTGGGAATACTAAGGTTATTCAGTAAAAACAAAGAGAGGAGAAATCAGCAATGGTTTCTCCTCTCTTTGTTTTTGACGCGTCGTATCGTTTCTCAAATTATCTTCTGCGGTTCCATTCAACGGTGGTATAACCTACTAGTAATTCTGACCTTCCTGCTGGTGGCTTGTAATATACCAAAATGTCGTAATCATTTTCAGTAGAGGCATAGTCCCCTTCTATTGAACTTTCATTCGCGGTATTGCCTATTTTTTGGACGTAGTCATAGTTGATTACGCCCTGTTTGAGTAGTATTTCCACTTCATAAAGCCCAGTATCAGGATTAAAGGTTAAACGGTTCCTTTCGTTCAAATTCCAATAATTAAATCCACCGTTTACGTAGTAGGCGGCGTGGGCATCTTCTTCTGTTTTAAGTGTAAACAATACGGGCGTGTAATCGGCATCGGTACTTCCACGTCCAGATTCGCGTTGGTCCACAATAAACATACCGTTGAGATCATCGAGTTGTAAGTAGCCATTGTCGGTACGAGACTTATCCGTGAAAAGTATTAATTTCGTATAATCCGAGGTGCGTTCCATGTCAGAAACTCCATATCCACGTCCGGACAGCGAACGGCTATCCAGGTATCTAAATTCGTTACCTCCTGGAAAGGTGTTTTCAAGATCGAAAAATGTATATTCTAGAAGTTTGTCAAAAGGCCGTACGTTGGAAGGTTTGAAACCAGTGCGTGTTTTATCCCATCTGAAATTTTGTCTCATAATTATTTTCAAATCGGTTTGTGGAGCCGCAAGGTTTAACGCTTTGTAATCAATGGTAAAATCAATTTGTTGATCGGAAAACTGCTGTTGAATTCCTTGCGAAAAACGAGCCTTAGCAGTGATATTAATTCTGGAATCATAGAGCATGAAACGTCTACTAAATACAGGCTCTCGGTTACTATTATAGACTACGACCACAAAATTGCCCGATATTTTCAGCTTTGGTAATTGGAACCGATAATGGTAATAAGGTACTTTGGTACTAAAAGATTGCTCTTGTTCCGTAATTGGATACTCGTTGTACTCAAAGGTATATTCAATATCATTTAGGTTGGATTTTATCCAGTCTGAGGTGCAATGGAAAATTTTGGCTTTATAGGTATTGTAATCGTTAGACAAATCATCGAATTCCAGTATCAGTCCGTTGTTGTTTTGCAAGGACGTTATTGGTGGGCTAATGAGTCGTTTGGGGTTCTCTGGTTCTCCAATATTGGGATAGAGTAGTACCGTGGCTATTTGTGGTTTGTAGATTTGGTCTTCAAATAGGATACTATTCTCTTGACCCAAAGTGAACCTACTAATCAGTAAAAGTATGATAATTGGGAAATTGCGCATTTTATTAGGATTAATTGCTTTTGGCTATAACGACCACTGGATTAATTCTATTGAGAAAATTCTCAATTTGTTCAGTACCAATAATAACGCTAAAAAGGGAAAGGATGAAATTATTTTTCGTCCTTTCCCTTTTTCATCCTACCAAACAAGCGATGTTAACTTACCAATTCTTCCATGGTCATCATTGCGGACTCCCAGTCGTTGGTAACCTTGTCTAGTTTTTGTTTTATATCGGTATACTTGGTATTTACAGCTGTAAATTCCTCTTGATTGTCATAAATTTTAGGATTCGCTAACTTTGTTTCTAAATCCTTTTTCTGCTTTTCTAGGTCATTGATAGTGTTTTCAAGCTCTTCGACGAGTTTTTGGGCTTTTTTTAGTTTTTGCCCTTCCTCATTAGTAACACTTTTGGTATTTGATTTTTGAGAACTTTGAGTATTGCTATGCTGTGTTTTTTGAGGAGGTGCACTACTCACTACTGCTTTTTCACTTACCGCAGACTCAAGACCTCTTTCGGCGATCCATATTTCGTACTCTTCATAAGTACCTGGATATTCCTTAATTTCGTGATCCTCAATATACCATATTTTATTGGCGATATTTTCTACAAAATACCGGTCATGAGAAACCACAATATAACTACCCTCATATTGCTGTAAAGCTTGAATCAGGATATTCACCGACTGCATATCCAAGTGGTTGGTAGGCTCATCTAGGAGCAGGAAATTGGCCTGAGAAAGTAAAACTTTTGCTAATGCAACCCTTGATTTCTCGCCACCCGATAATACTTTTATTTTCTTGAAAACATCATCTCCCGAGAAAAGGAAACAGCCTAAAACCGTTCTTAGCTCGGTTTCAGTTTTTGTGGAATTGGCATATTTAAGCTCTTCTATCAAATTGTGCTTTACATTCAATGATTCCAGCTGATGCTGTGCATAGAAAGTAAATTCCACATTATGGCCCAGTCTCCGTTTTCCTTCAATAGGTTCAGTACCGGCTACAACTCGAAGTACTGTTGATTTACCACGGCCATTCGCTCCAATTAATGCAATTTTATCACCTCTTTCCATGCTTATATTCGTCATGTCAAGAATTACCTTCTCACCATAAGCTTTGGATGCATCTTCCAGCTGAAATACATGGCGGCCTGGTTGTGTAGTAAATTGAAATCGGAAATGAACCTTGGCATTTTCGTCCACCACTTGATCCACCACATCCATCCGGTCCAAGGCTTTTACCCTACTTTGAACTTGTTTTGATTTGGTAGCCTTTGCCTTAAAGCGCTCAATAAAGCGTTCGGTTTGTTTGATCTTAGCTTGTTGGTTTTCGAAAGCACCCTTTTGAATTTCATTTCTAAGTGCCTTTTCTTCCAAATAGAAAGAATAATTACCCGAGTAATAATTAAGCTTACCACTAGCCACTTCCACCGTAGTATCAATGGTATTATCTAAAAATTGTCTGTCGTGAGAAACTACAATTACTGCACCTTCATAATTTTGAACATATTTTTCAACCCATTGAATAGAGGGTAAGTCCAAGTGGTTGGTAGGCTCATCGAGCATCAATAGAGAAGGTTTTTGTAGCAAAAGCTTTGCCAACATTACGCGCATTCTCCACCCCCCAGAAAATAACCTAAGAGGACGTTCTAGGTCAGAAGTTACAAAGCCAAGACCTTCCAGAATTGCTTCTGCCTTAGATTGCACCGAATAACCGTCCAACGCATCGAACTCATCCTGAACTCTTGCCAGCTTGTCTACCAGTTCATCCCGGTAGTTATGCTCCATTTCGTACAGTATTTTATCAATCTCTACTTGGAGTTCGTTTTGCCTTTCAAATGCCTGCATAGCCACCGAAAGAATTGAATCGTCGGTTTGGTAGGAGAGTAAGTCCTGATTTAGAAAACCAATAGTGCAATCTCCGGCTTTGGAAATACTTCCTTCGTCCGGCTGGAACTCGCCGTTAATCATCCTTAACAGGGTAGATTTGCCAGTTCCGTTAAGACCGATAAGTCCTATTTTTTGTTTTGGTTTAATATGGAGCGAGGCACTATCGTAAAGTGCACGGTCGCCAAGAAAATAACTGAGGTTCGTAATCGCGATCATGCCGCAAAGGTACGGGTAAAGTGGCAGATATTGAAAGTCTGTTTGTTGGAATAGTTATAATATCTTAATACTATGCCTTCTTGGAGCTATTTTCTTTTAAATTTGGTTCTAACTCTGAAACGTAAAAGGTTTTATTTTGAATTTCTAAATGCGAAAAATGAATAATTTATTTCCAATTTTTTTGAAACTTGAAAATTTGCACACCCTTATTGTTGGAGGTGGATACGTGGGTTTTGAGAAAATATCCGCGCTACTGGAAAATGCTCCTCTGGCTAAAATCACATTAGTAGCCCCACAGATTAGTGAGCAAATAAGAGATTACGTGGATGGAAATTCCAGAATTGAATTAGTACAAAGAAAATTTGAGGAAACAGATCTTTATGAAAAGGATCTTGTAATTGTGGCAACCAACGATAAACAAGAAAATGCCAGAATAAAATCTTTGGCCGTTGTCCGTCATCAATTATGCAATGTGGCTGATACGCCCGCCTTATGTGATTTTTACCTTTCTTCGATAGTGCGGAAAGGAAATTTAAAAATAGGCATTTCCACGAATGGTATGTCACCCACTATGGCTAAAAGGTTAAAAGAGATATTGAACGAAGCAATACCCGACAATCTGGAAACAGCTATGGAGCAATTAAAAACGATTCGGGATATGCTTAAAGGGGACTTTGCTTATAAAGTGGAGGAGCTAAACAGGATTACTTCTGTATTAATAGATAAAAAGGAAGAATAATAAGAAGTAGTGATTTGAAAAGCCTGTTTTTGACTCATAGGCCATTCCAGAAACATTACCTTGCAGGTGCTTGAAAGGGAATTGACGTAGAAAAAGACGTGATGAATAGTCTTCATAAGCCATTTATTTTCCTTTGAATTCGGGTTTCAACAAGTAATCACTGGCTATTTTTATCAGGGTGCTGCTTCTATTTAGTTAAAAAAAACAGACCTTATCATTATTAATTTTGTGTGATTACTTTTACAATCAGCGTTCATCCACTTGCAACCAGCAGGAAATTTGTATATAGGAAGTACCTCATCCCTGTAAGCTCATTAAAATGAAATCGTGGTAAAGGTATAGTCTGCTTTATTTGCTTAAATTTATTGGCATAATATTTGAGGTATTAAAAACCAATAATAAATCGATTTAACTTTTTCCGCTATTCCCATGCATCCGACTCTTATACGAAATCAATATTTGGTATTCATAATACTCTTCTTCTCAGGGTTAGCAATGGCCCAAAAACCCGTAAGTATCACCTTTGGAGCCGATCCTGTATTTAATGGGAGTATGTCTTTACTTCAGGAAGATGTAGCGTTTAATCCAAATCTAGGTGTAGGATTGACAGAAAGCCAACTCTCTCCCATTGCCAGTTTACAGCTGGGAATGGCACATGAAAAGTCTGTCGATGCACCCATCTCCGAAGCTAAAATGTTTCGTTTACGTTTCAATAGCAACGGTATTAATAAGACCTGGATGCTGTTTATGCAGCCTGGTGACCAGTTGAAAGCAGTAGTAGGAGCGGATAATGAAATAAAATTTAGCGGAGAAAATGCCTTTTATCAGGAGTTCTTAAAAAGCTATTTCTTGGAAAATCAGTACCAATATTTACCTGTATTTGGTTATAAGCCTGACTTGATTGATAATCAAATGGTTTTAGCTCAAAGTGATAGCCTGACCCAGTTAAGACTTCAGGCACTGGCTGCATTTAAAGCTAAGAACAAGGTTGTTCCTTCTTTTGAAACCTATGTAAAGGCGACTACCATGGCCGAACCATTGGTTTTGAGCCGCCTAATACAGGAACGAATTATGCGAAAAAATAGGGTAAAACGTTTAGAACCTGAGCAGCAGCAACTTTTGGAAGAATACACCTTGGCCACTTTTGTTTTGATGCCGGATGCCGCCCTGCTTAGTCAATCATATAGAAATGAATTAAGAAACTGGATGCTTATTCCTACCTTACAAAAATACCCTCTAAATAATGATAGTCGATATGAAACAAGTCCGGAAGCGCTGAAAGAGGTTTATAGAAACGCAGAGGTGAAAATGGTGGACCATCCCAAACAAAAGGAATATCTTTTGACGTATTGGCTTAATTATGCCGTCTCATCTATTCCTACTTTGGAGCCTGCCAAAGAATTGCTTGCAAAATATGCGACCCAGTATCCAAGCTCGGACAATACGGCGTACCTAACAAAACAAGTACAGACAAAGGGAAAAATGGTACCAGGTGCAGTTGTTCCGGATCTGGAATTGCTGAAATTAGATGGTTCCAAAATCAAATTGTCAGCGTTGAAAAATAAGCCTTTAGTACTAGTTTTTGCCTATTCTATTGGTCAGCATGAGCCGGATTTAAAGAAAATGGAAGAGAAGTATTTAGGCAAGGTTCAGTTCGCTTACATTACCGTGATTTCTGGAATGAATTTGGCTACCTTAAATAAATATTTAAAAGATAGGCCAAATGCCATTCATTTAATGGCAACGGAAGAGGATCGCCAATTTTTGGAAGCAAATTTTGCCATTGGTATTCGGTATCCGTATATGGTGATAGGTGCCGATAGTCTTATTGTGGAACGTTGGATACCTCAGGTCTTTCCGGCTAATGCCGCATTAGAATCAGCGATCGAAAAGTCACTTAAATAGGACTGATTCGATAGGTTTCCTAACCAATCTGGCTCTTAAAATTCCAACGTGAAATTTTAAGAGCCAGATTGTTTTTGGGTGTTTGATATTCAATTCTACCTGCATAGCCTCATGCTAAGTGAGCATTAGTACCGTTTTTAGAAGGATATTGAATATATTTGGAGTCTATATTCAATGACATCATCATGGAAATCAAAAACGAGACAGAATACGAAAAAGCTTCGGAACGAGCAGAACAAATTTTTCATGCAAAGAAAGGCACCAAAGAGTTTGAAGAGCTGCAGGTGTTGATAAAAGCGCTTAAAGAATATGAAGATGACTTTGTGAGAATGTTAAAGGGTTTTAATTAATTCGTCGTTCCAATAGTATATTCGTTAATAGCCGATACTTTCTTCTATCCTAATCCTAAAACTTGCTTGACCACAAGTCCTTTATAATGAAATATAGCTTATCCAAATTTTGGCTACTTAGCATCGGTGCTATTTGTTTAATTAGTAGCTTGTTAGCCACGATGGCTTTAAAAAAGTCCAAAAAGCCGAACGTATTATTTATCTGTGTGGATGACTTGCGTCCTGAACTAAACGTTTATGGGAACTCTCAAATACATTCTCCGAATATGGATGCTTTGGCGAAAAATGGTTTTTTATTCAACAATCAGTTTGTAACCCAGCCTACTTGTGGCGCCTCGCGTTATAGTTTGTTGACCGGAAAGCGACCGACTGATAAACGTCAACTTCAAAATAGTGCCATTGAAACCTTTATTTCGGGACAACCTAAAACTAATGTTCCTGAAACTTTTATAGATCAACTTCGTCGGAAAGGATATTATACCGTTGGGATTGGAAAAATAAGCCATTCTGTGGATGGATATCTTTATGGCTATGAAGAGCCAGTAGGTGATCAACTGGAACTGCCACAGAGTTGGGATGAAATGCTCTTTAATGCAGGTAAGTGGAAAACGGGCTGGAATGCGTTTTTTGCCTACGCAGATGGTTCGAACCGTCAAAGCAAAAAGAAGCAGGTTAAGCCCTATGAAGCAGGTGAGGTAGATGATAATGGCTATCCGGACGGTCTGACTGCGGAATTAGCAATCAAAAAACTAGGCGAATTGGCAAAGAGGGACGAGCCATTTTGTTTGAGTGTGGGCTTTTTTAAACCGCACCTACCTTTCA
>CAXBLH010000034.1:0-21440 GCA_963976315.1 uncultured Dyadobacter sp. | reverse complement strand
TTCCCAGAATACGGGTCACGCTATTCTTTCTGGTGGGCAAAGTTAAATCTACCAATGGATTTTCATTGGCTCCAAAAAATGGTGCGGAGGTGGTACTAGTGGCAGACAAGTCCCCAAATTCGTCGTAGGGTGTAGTATAAGAATGTTGGTATACTAAACCTCTGTATCCCGAGGAACCCCAGGAGTCATTGTTCTGAACGTTTTGGTTTTGAAAGCTTCCCGACAAATTGGAGGTTATTGTAAACCAGTCGTTAACTTTGCTCTGCAAATTGAGCCTTAGCGACCATGTTTGTAGATCGGTTTTGGCCAAAACTCCTTTACGATTAAGATAAGAAACGGAACCCGAGTAAATACTTTTTTCGGAACCGCCGCTAAAACCTAGGTTGTAATTTTGTCTGATTCCATTTCTGGTTCCCAGTTTTTGCCAATCAGTATCTGTCTGCCAAACCGGATTTGTAGGGTCATTATAAACGGAAAGATCTCGGTTTGCATTTTTAAAACCCTCCACAAAAAGTAAACGCTGCTCTTCGGTGGACATCACATCATACCTTTTGGTAATTTGTTCTATTCCCAAATCGGTATTGAAGGAAAATCTTGTTTTCCCAGCTTTACCTTGCTTGGTGGTAATGATAATTACACCGTTTGCCGCTCGGGCTCCATATATGGCAGTGGCGGAGGCATCTTTCAAGATATCCATTGAAGCGATGTCCTGTGGATTAATCGTCGAGAAGTTGGTGCTGAATAACGGCACTCCATCCACTACAATGAGAGGGTCATTATTTCCAGTTACAGATCCAGTACCTCTTATCGAAATTGAAAATTTACCACTCAAATCACCGCCAGACTGACGAACCTGTACCCCTCCGGAGCGTCCTTGGAGCGCATCATTAAATCCAGTTACTGGTCTACTTTGAATTTTTTCTTCTGAAATGGAGGAAACTGCACCCGTAACATCACTTTTCTTTTGGGTACCGTATCCTACTACTACTAGTTCTTCCAATGCCTTGTCATCCGACAACATGGTAACATCCACTTTTGTTTTATTTCCGACAGTAATTTCTTGTGAAATAAAGCCCACGTAAGAAAAAACCAGAACCGCATTATTGTTTGGTACATCAATCGTGTACTGACCTTCGCTTTGGGTAATTACTCCTTGTGTTGTTCCTTTTAAGGCGATATTTACACCCGGTAAACCATCCCCCTTATCGTCGGTAACTTTACCAGTAATTTCAATTTCGGTAGGTTTGGAAATGGTGGTCAAAGTAGCAATAGGGGTAGTGTTTACCGTATTTCGGCCTTGAAGGCTTTCGGATGGGCTATTTAAAGATACTTTTGGATCCTTTTTGACAATCGCATAGGTGTTCCTCTTAAGTTTTTTGAATGTCAAATCCGTATTGGATAAAATCTTTTTAAGGTTTTCCTCAACGGATTTACTAAAATTGATTTGATCCGATTTGATAAAGTGTTTCTCCAAATTTTTGTCCCCATACAATAGGTCGGTTTTGTAATGTTCGCCAAGTTCAAACAACGCCTCTTGCAAGGGAACAGTGGCTGGTTTTTCTTTTTTGTCTTCCTCTTGGTTATAGGTAACAAGGGCAATTGCATGTTGCGCGAAGCCTAACTGACCGGTAAAGGTCAATAGTAGGAATACAGCTATCGCATGCCAACTCGTTTGTAGTTGATTTTTCATAGAGTAATGATTTATTAAATTAAAAGTTAAGCTTAGAAATTGTAATATGATTGTCTTCTTTCACAATGTTGAGGTCCAGTAATTTACTGATCAAATCAATAAGCTCAATAGCATTATTGGCTGTAAATGTTCCTGAAATTGTTAAGTCGAGTAGTTCTTCATTCGTAACTTCAGTACTTATATCGTAATTATCTTCCAAAATGTAACTCAATTCCAGGAGGGTGGTCTTTTCGAAAATATAGCGATGATCCTGCCACGCAACATAAATTTCTGGATGCTTTAGACTTTGGATTTTTTCTTGATTATCGTTGTCCAACGTAACCTTATCGCCCGGTTTTAAAGTGAATGTTTTGGTAGCTCCTTTAGCTTCTACATTCATTCTCACTTTGCCTTTATTCAAAGTCACCTTGGAGCCTCTTTTTCTAGCAAAAACGGTAAACTCGGTACCAAGGACTTCAACTTCGAATTTTTTTGGAGTCTGTACAATGAATTTTTGATTGGATGCCGTATGAGTTACCGAAAACTTGGCTTCTCCTTCCAGAAATACAGTGCGGGAATGGTTGCCAAATCCCCACCTAGGTACTTTTAATTCAGAATTCGCATTGAGCGTAACCTGACTTCCATCCGACAGTACCAACGATTTTGTTTCCCCGGCTTCGGTTTGATAGGTTTTATACTGAAAAATAGGGATAGTTTGAAAGGTTATTAAGCCTATGGCAAAAATTATAGTAGCTGCTACCAACCATGTTAGGGAATGGTATTTCCGCCAAATGGTACTTTTTGTAACGATAGCTTCATACGCTGTAGTCGTTGAAACCTGATCTTTGGATTCAATACGTTGGTAATATTTTTCAACTGCAAAGTCGAGATTAGCATTGTATTCTGGATATAATAATTCATACTCATCAAGCCAAGTATAGTATAGCTCTTGATTGGAGTAGTCTTTGGTCCAGTCATCAATGATTTTCTTTTGAATAGCCGAAGTCCGGCCAGCAAAATGATTGAAGATGAGTTCTTTTGATATGTTGCTTTTCATGATGTAATCCAAATGGAATGGTCTAGTTGGCGTATGTACAGGGTATTACTGGATTCCTATTTTGTAATGAAAATCAGAAATGCCATAAACCATTTTTCTTTTAACAAGGCTCTAATAAATTTGTTTGCCCGATACAACTGAACTTCCACGGTTTTTACAGAAAGATTAAGTTCATCCGCAATTTCCTGATACCGTTTCCCTTCAAATCTATTCATGAGATAGATTCTTCGCCGATTTATAGGTAATGTACTTACTGCATTTTGCACATCTTGATACAACTCCTCAAACTGGCTGATACTTTCTGGTGTTTCATTTTCAGAATGGGCAATTTCGCTTTTTATATCAAAGGTTTCGGAGCGGTTTACCTCTGTTTTTAGATAAGTATAACATCTATTTCTAACCGATCGGTAGAGGTAGAATCGGTAAGAGCTGGTGATACGTTCGAATATTTTGGCATTATAAAATTCAAAGAATATTTCGGAGACCAAGTCCTCAGCAATGGCTTTGGACCCTACATATTTAATGGCATGGCTGCAAAGTGGCTGGAAATACCTCCGATAAAGTAATTCTATCCCTTTTTCTGGATTATTGAGGATCACATTTCTTATAAATAACTCATCTTGTAGTTCAACTTTGGGTTTTTCATTTACTATTTTAGTTTTAATGAAACTTTCCGGATGAATTACATTTCTATCATTAGGAATTCTATGCGTGGAATCGGCCATTCGATTTTGCTTTATTCTAATATAAATTAGGATGTTATAATACTAAGACATCAATGTTCCCATTTTCACTTACAGCTTTTGTATTATATTTTAAATTAATATAAAAATCGCCACAATGCTAAAAGCCTGTTTAAAATTAACCCATAGTTTGTTTATGCTATTTTTTGGCTCTACCTACGTTAAATTTTGAAGGGCGGTTCGCACAAAAAATAAGCTATAAACAATTCTATCATTAAAATTTAAACAGACTCTTAAAACAAGAAAATTTATTATCAAACCGTATCTCGAATGGTTTTATTGGTAGACTTTTGTAATAACCAAACCGAAATCGACCATGGGTTCTAAAATAGTTTTTAGATAGAATTTGACTGCTATAAATCGACTACATTACTACACTATCCAGGATATTATCTAATCTATAAATCTTTTTAAAATGGGCTTATAGGAATCAACACGTCGGTCACGTAGAAAGGGCCATGTCGTTCGATAGAAGTCCAGTTTTTCAAGATCTAGATTTTCAGTATGAACCACTTCTTCTTCATGGGGTGCCAAATAGAGTAAACGGCCTTGTGGATTAGCAATAAAAGAGCCCCCCCAAAACTGTTGATCTGCTTCTCTACCCACTCGGTTCACAGCCACAACATATACGCCGTTGGCTACCGCATGTCCCCGCTGGACGGTTTGCCAAGCACCATATTGCTCATCGTTTATAATGGGATCTGTTTCATTGGTGTCCCAGCCAATAGCCGTAGGGTAGAACAGTATGTCTGCTCCCATTAAACTTGTGATTCGTGCCGCTTCGGGATACCACTGGTCCCAACAAATTAGAACTCCTATTTTAGCAAATTTTGTATCGAATATTCTGTAACCGCTTTCATCTTCTTGAGATACTGCGGAGTCACCGGGAGTGAAGTAAAATTTTTCATAATATCCAGGATCGTCAGGAATGTGCATTTTTCTGTATTTCCCCAAGTAGGTACCATCTGCATCCAATACTGCTGTGGTATTATGGTAAAGTCCGTGTGCTCTTTTCTCGAAAAGTGAAGCTATTATGACAACATGAAGCTCCTTAGCTAATTTTCCAAAGAGTTCGGTCGTCGGGCCGGGAATGGCTTCTGCCAGCGAAAAGTTACTATGGTCCTCAATGTCGCAGAAATAAAGAGACTTAAACAATTCTTGTAAACAGATAATTTGAGCACCCTGTGCTGCGGCTTCCCGTACTTTTTGTATTGCTTTTTCTTGATTAGCTGTGATATTAGCCGTACAGCTCATTTGAACAATACCCACCTTAACATTTTTATTCATTACAATTTGGAATTCTACGATGTGAAAATTTCACCTTCAAAACTTCAATTTAACATTAAAGCGACTCAGGTAGTTCAGGTATTTTAAAATCGAATGAGGATTCATTCATACATTTAAAATGTTTTTTAGGACATTTCTTATGGCCAATTTTTGAGCAAGGTCTACACGCTAATTGCTTGTTTTCTATAATTTCAAAGGAAGTCTGATACGGATACATACCAAAATCTGGAACAGTGTTACCCCAAATAGAATAAACTTTCTTTTTATAGGCTGCGGCTACATGCATCAATCCAGTATCATGCGAAAACACGATTTTGGCTTGTTTGAGTATGGAAGCCGATTGATTGAAATTATATTTTCCACAAGCATTGTATATGCTTTCTTTGGGAAGGGTATTTTTGAGGAGTTCCCCAGTGGTTTCATCTTCCTTGCCACCCAGTAATATAACCGGCGCATTTATTTTTTTGCAAAGCGCTATTAAACGTTCCAAAGGTAATTTCTTGGTGGCATGTTGTCCCCCTATTGCAAATACCACATACTCCTTATGAAATGCTTCGGGAAGCTCTACCTTATTCACTTCGTCCTGTGGTGGGATAAAAAAGTCCAGACCAATATCATCATTTTTGATATGGAAATGCTCCACGGTGTGCATATTTCTATCTACTATATGAAGCGGGGGAAGTCTATTGATTTTAAAATTTGTTAATAGAAACTTTTGAAAATTAAGCTTTTCAAAGCTATATGATTTTACGCCCAGTGCCCATTTAATACGTAAAGTGCGGATGTTTTTGTGCAAATCAATAACATAGTCAAATTGCTCTTGTCTCAAAGCAGAGATAGTTTCGCCCCAATTGTCTTTTTTTAGGAGCCATTTCTGATCAATGTACGGGTTGTTTTTGATCAAAAAACCATACTTATCCTTGGTTAAAAAGTGGATTTCCGCATGAGGGTATTGCAGTTTTAGACAACGAACCACGGGTGTTGTTAATATAATATCCCCGATGGACGAGAAACGAAGAATGAGAAATTTTGTCGTGTTATTCAAAATGCTTTTTTACAAGTTTTTGTTCTGGCATCAATTGTGCTGGCTTTTTATGTTTCCAACGTCTGTGGCTCCAAAGCCAATTTTCTGGCTGTAAAGTTATATCTCTTTCTAATAGTTTTATTTGTTTTTCAATGATTGCATTTTGAGGTAATGAATTTGGATTCTCGGTTATTTCTTCTGCTTGAATTTCATAATAACCTCTTTTGTTGGCTTGTCGCATCACAGCTGCATAAATAACCGGTGCATTAATCGCCCGTGCTATGGTTTCTACCCCTCTAAACACTCCAGTATCTTGGTATAAAAATTTTGTCCAAAAAGCTTTTGAAGGGTTGGGCGACTGGTCATTGACCAGGAAAAATAAAAATGGTTTTTCTCGTTTCACCGTAGCATTCAATATCGCTTCTCGCATTGGTACTAATTCACTGCCAAATCGGGTTCTTACTTGGTAAATCCAGTCATCCAAAGTTTTATTTTTTAACTGATGATAGACTACTACTACTTGATGGGAAAAACGAACAGATGCAAATAAATTGGCTAGTTCCCAGTTGCCTAAATGCCCCAATACCACGACTAGATTTTGGTTCTTGGCGTAGTAATTATCGAAAAGCGACGTGTTTATCTGTATCCGTTCCAGCACTTCCTCTTTTGAAATTTGGGCCAGTTTGATGGATTCGAAAATAATATCGCTCATATTTTTATAGAACTGATCTGCAACCTGTCGTGTCTCTAATTCTGAAAACGTAGGAAAGCTATTCTGAATATTTTGGAAAATCACTTTTTTACGATAACCAATGATGTGGTTCAAAATATAACTAAATGCATCGGAGCACTGATAAATTGTTTTCCAGGACCAAGTGCTAATCTTATTTATGATGGATTGGATGGCTTTGGTAGCGAACTCTTTCATTTGAATTAATGGCTGTATTATAATTCCATTTTACGATTTTGACACAGGCATTTTGAGGCCTATTTCAATCAGTACCAACAATGTGAAAGTGGATATAAGTTTCCAATAGTTAACTTAATTTTGAAACAGGCTCTTATTGAAATGGTTGTTTTCTAATACAGGCGTATTGATCGTCCTTTTGCCCTAAGGTAGCTAAATGCGCCAAATTTCTCGTAAATGACAACGGGCATTTAAAAAAGTGGACTGAGTCATCCCATGAGGGTTGAAATCGTAATTTTGCTAAAGAAAAACCCAGTCTCCTTAAGGAAACTGGATTTGGTAGTTATAAAAAATAAATGGTCTAGACAGGCCACTGTTCTAGTCGGTAAGCACTGTCCCAAAACATATATTCTAAACGACTTGCCATTTGGTACTTTTCCAACATTTTACGTCTTGTTGCTTGGGAGGTATTTTCTGCAATTTTATTACAAATCGCTAAAATACTATTTACGGATTTATTGAAATCTTCTCCCGAATAGGTATCTATCCAATTTTGATAAGGATTAGGCTTTTTCTGATTGCTCAAAATAATGTCTCCTACTTTTTGGTATATCCAAAAACAAGGTAATACTGCCGCCACTGCTACTTCAAAAGAATGCAAAGAGCAAGTGGCAATTAAATAATTGGTGTAGGTAAAGCATCCTGGTGCTTTTCCAGCTTCGGAATCAATGGTATACTCTTTGAAATAACTTTCGTGTAATATTTTTTCAACGATGACTGCATTTCTAGCAAAATCCAAAAATGCCAATGAAAGCTGGCTATCGGGCGCTTTTGCTGCAATGATAGCCAATGCTTTGGAAAAATCAGCCAGATAGAGGGAGTCTTGATGAATATAGAATTTGAACTTTTCTATGGATAGTGTTCCAGTTGAGAGTTCTTGGTTAAAAGGATGTTGTATGATTTGATCGAATATTGGCTGAGAATCCTCCCAGAGTTGGTCGGTAAATTTCATTATTTAATATACATTTTTTGTGGAGAATAGCTATGGTTAAGCGGGCCGTTCCCATGGCCTGTTGTTACATTTTTACCAGCACTAATAGCATCGGAAATGTAATTTTTAGCCAACAGAATGGATTCAGTTAACGAAAGGTCCAGTGCCGAATAGGTGGCAATAGCCGACGAAAGCGTGCATCCGGTACCATGGACGTTATTACTTTCAATATAAGGTGTTTCCATCACCAAAGAATTTGCACCTTTCTGTGAAAATACATCGTACAATTTATCAGAAATTAAATGCCCTCCCTTTAGTAATACGGCGTTACACCCACGTGCAACCATTTCTTCAGCTGCAAGTTGCATTTCTGTTTTGGTACGAATAGGTCTTCCTACCAGTATTTCCGCTTCGTCAAGGTTTGGCGTAATAAGATTCACTTTTGGGAATAACAATTCCCAAAGGAGCGAAACAGTTTCTTCCTGGATCAATCGAGAGCCACTGGTTGAAACCATAACCGGATCAAAAACAACAAATCTGGGATTGTATTTGTCTAAGGCTTCGGAAATAACATAAGCAATTTCTAGGTTGCTTACCATTCCTATCTTTACAGAATCAATTTGTATATCTTCAAATACTACTTCTATTTGACTTTTTAAAAACGAAGCCGGGACATTATGAATTTCAAAAACACCCCTAGTATTTTGAGCAGTAAGCGCTGTAATAGCAGAGGTTGCATAAGCCCCTAATGCCGAAATAGTTTTGATATCCGCTTGGATTCCTGCGCCTCCGCCGCTATCTGAACCAGCTATTGTGAGTACTGTTGGATATCTTTTCATAAGTTATGCTGATTATGAATGATGTTAAAAAGTGTTTTTGCTGCCGCTCTTGGTGACTCTTGACTACAAATTGCTGATACCACTGCAATGCCTGAAGCACCATGAGTCATGGCCATGGAGGCATTCTTATCATTTAGACCTCCAATTACTACTACTGGATGCCGGCTGTTTTTAGATACCCATTCTAAACCTGCTATTTCCCAAGGTTCCGCGGTATCATTTTTTGTAAATGTATTAAAAAGAGGGCTCACTGCGATATAGTCTAGGTCAAAATGCTCGGCCTCAATTACATTTTCTTGGCTTTCTACAGAGAGACCAATGATGCTGTTTTCAGGAAGTAGTCTCTTTACCAAAGCATACGGCATATCTTTTTGACCAATATGCACACCATCGGCATCCGTTGCAAGCGCAACATCAATACGGTCGTTTATGAGGAGTGGAATATTGTATTTTGAGGTAATCTCTTTCACTTTTAAAGCTTTGGCAATAAATTCCCCGGTAGGTAGGTCCTTTTCGCGTAATTGTATTACGGTGACACCACCGAGAATCGCTTCTTCAATTACCTGGAAAAAGTTATTTCCAAGACAGGCTTGTTCGTCGGTTACAAGATAAAGACTAAAGTCCTTTTTCATTTATCAATTATTTTCAATCTTAATTTTGACTTGCATGTTGAGCTCTTCTGGACTTAAAGTGCTTAAAGCATCCAGAAAATGCATTTGAAATGTGCCTGGAAGGTTGGAATGATTAACCGCTATTTCTCCACATACCCCCATAGCTGCGGCCGATGCCATTGCGGCAGTAAAGGGATCGGACACCACGGCGGCAAAGGCACCAGCGATTGCCGATGCAGTACATCCCATACCGGTTACCTTGGTCATAATTGCATGGCCATTGGTGATGTAAGCAGTTTTATGGATATCAATAATTATATCTGTTTCGCCGCTGATACTTACGATACATCCTAATATACTGGCCAACTGTTTTCCAGCTGCCAAGGCATCGGAAGAGGAAGCGGTGCTGTCAACTCCTTTTGTAGTGGAATTAATACCTGCTAAAGCCATAATTTCCGAGCTATTACCACGGATAATAGCAGGTGAACCCAAGCCAAGAATATCTTTCAAAGCATTGTTTCTGAAAGTAGTAGCGCCAGCACCTACAGGGTCCAATATAATTGGGATGCTTATATTTTTTGCCTTTGTTACTGCAAGTTTCATCCCTTCAACCCAGTGCCGAGAAAGTGTACCTATGTTGATAACCAGTGCGTTGGAAATAGAAGCCATTTCTTCCACCTCTTCCACGGCATGAGCCATTACAGGTGACGCTCCAATGGCTAACAAAGCATTGGCTGTATAGTTCATAACCACGAAGTTGGTGATATTGTGAACCAATGGATTAGTATTTCTTAAGCTGTTTAAGTGGGCTCCGAGATTCATATATTACTTAAATATTTTGGTGAAAAAATAATTTTCTGGAGCAAAGTATTCGAAATATTCAAGACATTTCAATGTAAAAATGTCTTGAATATAAAGTTGCTTTTTCCTCCGACAGTTCAAACTGTTTCAGGTTCAAAGGGTATAACTCTCAGTCCGGATTTGGACACCCCTAAAGCCATTGTTAATTGCGAAAGTAGTAGTTTTGGGCTTATAATAAAATTCTACAAACTATTTAGTGATTGATGCGAATAGAAGTTTAAATATTTCGCGTCTTTAATTAACCCAGTCACGACGGGTTTTTAGGCGGGCTTTTTATGAAATAACAGAAATTAATAATCTGGTCGAAAATTGCGTTTAGGTAGCATTTGCCGACCCAAAGCAATATTAAAAAAGTCGTGATAAAGTCAAATATTTTTAAAGTTACTATGGAGATTAAGGCAGTTATTTTTGATATGGATGGGCTATTAATAGACTCAGAGCCAATTTGGGCGGAGGCAGCAAGGAAAACGATGGCCAAAATAAATTTTGAAATTACCAATGAGCTGAAACTGCAAACTACTGGTTTGGCCTGTAAACTATTTTTAGAGTATTGTCATCAAATCCAACCTTGGAATACCCCTACTTTTGAAGAGCTGGAAGAAGAAATATTAGAATATGCACACAAGCATATTCTGGATCGGGTAGAACCGATGCCGGGGGCACTGGAGCTAATCAAAAAGTTGCATGGTAGCGGTTTACGACTTGCCGTGGCTTCTGCTTCTCACATGTATTTAATCGAGGGGGTTCTCAAAAAATTGTCAATTTTCGATTATTTTGAAACATGGCATTCTGGGGCGTTGGAAAAATACACCAAACCACATCCAGCAGTGTATTTATCAACAGCTGCTAAATTAAATTTAAAACCAGCGGAATGTTTGGCGTTTGAAGATTCTTTTGCCGGGTTGCAGTCGGCGCATGGAGCTGGCATGGTGACGGTTTCGGTACCTGCCAAAGAAGTTTTTAATGAGGTTAAGTTTGATTTGGCTCATTACAAAATTCCAAGTTTAAATGATTTTGATTATAGCATTTTAAAGGAATGCTGATCCTACCGCTTTTGTTTATTTTTTAGTGCGTAATACTACAAAAAACGAGGCCTTCTCAAAAGGATTGCCTCGTTTTTGAATTACCCTAAACCTCTAGCTATAAGTAACTTTGAAAAATTGATTTTAATACCCTTAATTATAATTTCGGTTGTTGCCACGATACCGATCGTCAGCGCGGTGGTTTCTCTGCGGCTCACTCATGCGGCGGGTGGTTACTATTAACCGTGAAAGTTGGTCTTTCAATAGTCTCGTTTCCTTGTTGGACAAGCGACCCCGGTTACTGAATTTCCGTTGTAAACCTTCAATTCTGCGATAGTCCGCCATCAACCTGTCTGCATCACGGGGTGACAACTGGCGTCGGTGGATTCCAGCATCAATACGCTGACGGGCTTCGTGTTGCAAATACTCAATTTGAGCTGTATTTTTATCGACCTGACGGTGGTTATCTTGTTTGTAATGATCGTTACGACCGTTGCGATAGTCGTATTGTGCTTGTGCAGTTGTGAATCCTATTAAGAACAATGCGGATGCAAAAAGTAATTTTTTCATGGCTAATAATTTTTAAGTTCGTTGGTTAGAGGCCAACAGCCATGGGTGGTTTAAAAGGGGTCTGTTAACGATTGTTAATCAGATTTAAATGCTTTTTGCTGTAAATAGAGTGGTTTTCGTAAGTGTATTAATTTTCAATAAGTTGCCTATTTGAAGGGGAGTTAATTATTTTTTTTCAGTTCCAACTGAATAGCATATCGAGCTTCTGAAAGAATTTCGTCAACAGATTTACCCTGTGGTTCAATAGCGGGTAGGGCTGTCCAGCTTAATTTAGTAAATGAAACTAACGGGAATATTCCTTTTGGATTTAATTGACCAGTACCATTAATAGCAACAGGAACTATTAATGCATCAGGAGCTCTTTTTAATAAGGTAGCAACCCCGCCTGGTTGAAAGGCTTTCATGTTACCATTGGCTGTTCGAGTACCTTCCGGAAAGATTACAGCAACAGTTTTCTCGGATTGGATCAACTTTCCCAATTTCGCAATTTCTATAATGGCTTGTTTGCCGTCTTTTCTGTCAATAATTGCAGAACCACCATGTCTTAAATTGAAGGAAATACTTGGTATACCGCTCGCTAATTCGATTTTTGAAACAAAACGAGGATGGAAATCCCTTAAGAGCCACGTAATCCCCGATATATCATACATACTTTGGTGATTTGCAATAACGATTATAGGTCTGTTTTTGGGGATGTTTGTACTGTGTTTTAGTTTTATACGGCAGCCCATCAGATACAGCCCAAAATTTAAAGAGAAATTGAGATAATCAACCACCACTTTATGAGCTTGTTTCCCAAATACATGATAAGTTACCCATTGAATAGGGTGAAAGATCAGTATGGTAGCTATAAAATGAATACCGTAGATAAGGCTTAACAGATAATCAATTGTTTTTTTCATTCTCTTTAATTTTTTGCAAAAATAGCGTAAAAGTGCATTGATAATAATTTTTTTTGTCAGGATAAATGAGAAATATCATGCAGAATCTTACATTAAATTCCCGTACTTTGTGGTACTGTATTTAATAATTAAACAGACTTAGTAATGGACACCGCACTCTCAGCCGTACGTCTTGAAGTAATGCAACACGTAGGAAAGGACCTTGACGGTCTTATAGCAGAATATCTAAAGCCAATAGAAGAGAACTGGCAGCCAGCTGATTTATTACCCGATTTTGGTGATGAAAATTTTATCAGTGAGGTTAAATTATTGCAAGAAAGCTGTCGGGATTTACCATATGATTACATAGCCGTATTAATTGGCGATACCATTACAGAAGAAGCTTTGCCTACTTATGAATCATGGCTGTCAGCAGTTATCGGTGTTGATCAGGTGGACGAGCCAAATGGATGGATGAGATGGGTACGTGCCTGGACCGCTGAAGAAAACCGACACGGCGACTTGTTGAACAAATACTTGTACTTGTCGGGGCGTGTTAATATGCGCGCAATGGAAGTTTCCACCCAGTATCTTATAGCAGATGGTTTCGACATTGGTACGGACCGCGATCCTTATCGAAATTTTATTTACACTTCATTTCAAGAATTAGCCACCAACGTTTCTCACCGTCGTACTGCCACCTTGGCCAAAAAATTTGGTAATCCACATTTGTCAAAAATTTGTGGTGTAATTGCTGCGGATGAAATGCGTCATGCAAAAGCCTATAAAGCTTTTGTATCTAGAATTCTGGCGGTTGATCCTTCTGAAATGTTGCTTGCACTGGAAGATATGATGCGGAAGAAGATTGTAATGCCTGCCCATTTTTTACGGGAAACGGGTGTAAAAATGGGCGATACTTTTGCGCATTTTTCTGATGCTGCTCAAAGGCTTGGTGTATATACCACGATAGATTATATCGAAATTCTTGAATCCCTTTTGGTGGATTGGGAAATAGCCTCTGTTCGAGATTTAAACGCCCAGGCAGAGAAATCACGTGATTATTTGATGGCATTACCTGCGCGTTTGCGCCGTATTGCGGATCGTACTCGCATTCCAGAACTGGCTTATGAATTCAGCTGGATCAAGTAAAATGTAATAATTTGAAAGAAACGGGCTTGGCATTTAGGTGTCAAGCCCGTTTCTTTATACTTTATCCTATAAATTCGCTTGTCACATGTGAGCCATCACAATAGGGTTTGTTGGCAGACTGACCGCATCTACATAGTGCGACAGAATTGGATAATGTTGAAGTGTTACCGTTTGGGTCTTTCATTGTAAAACTCCCGCTGACCAATATGGGGCCGTTTGGAATAAATTGTAACGAATTATTGGTTTCTGGAACAATTTCTTCTTCAATATTGGAGT
Source organism: uncultured Dyadobacter sp. (assembly GCA_963976315.1). Taxonomy (GTDB): domain Bacteria; phylum Bacteroidota; class Bacteroidia; order Cytophagales; family Spirosomataceae; genus Dyadobacter. Next base: position 7,553 of record CAXBLH010000034.1, on the reverse strand, counting down.
CCTCCATTTGGTTCATTTCGTAAGTCAGAGCACCAGACGGACAACGGCTAATTTGCTCTTTTATACGTTCCGTACTTGCCCCTTCGGGTCTAATCCAAGGTTTTTCAGCAGGCTTAAATACTTCAGGTAGGCTATTCGCTTTTTTCCAGCAAATGGTGGAATGGGTACAAAGTGTAGGTTTCCATACGATGGTTACTTCACCATTGGAATATTTTTTAATGGTTTCTGCCATGGTTTTCAGAGTTTAATTGTATCATAACATATAATAGTGGTGGTAGGTCTCGTATTGTCTATTACCCCACAAAATACGAAGTTTTTAAGCTTTTTAATCCTAAAACAAGAAAGCCGATGACAATTGCACCGGCTTTCTGTTTTCTAAATTCCTGTATGTTGCTTGAAAAACTTTCTGGCAGTAATGGCGTATTCCAATGGGTTCGCCTTTGCAGGATCTTGTTCGGCTTCTAGTACGATCCATCCTTGGTAGTCACTATTTTTGATGATTTCAAAAATTGAAGGAAAGTCAATTATGCCTTCTGGGTCTCCTGGCACGGTGAAAACTCCTTGTTTTACGGCATTCAGGAAACTCATTTTTTCGTCGTACACCCGTTGTAAAACAGTTGGTCTAACATCTTTAAAATGGATATGCGCCGTCCGACCGATGAACTTCCGTAGTGCTTCCACAGGATCTTCTCCCGCAAAAAAGAAATGGCCACAATCATAATTGAGGTATACCAATTCAGGGTCGGTATTCGTAAGCATTCGTTCCGTTTCCGCCAATGTTTGTACACAAGTACCCATATGGTGGTGGAACGCCAGTTTCATACCTCGGTCTTTGGCTATTTTGCCAAGAGTGTTGAGTCCGTTTGTGAAGCTATCCCATTCGGCATCCGTTTTTAAATATCCTTTTCCTTCAAAAACAGATACCTCCATTTGCCCTTGTGAGCTATTACCTGTTTCGCCACCGCCGATTACTTTGGCACCCATTGTTTCCAAGAAATCAAGAAGTGAAGTGAAGTTTTGGATATTTTCTTCCAGCGATTTGGTGGTTAATTCATAGCTATTCCATTGGTTGCATATTTGCAAACCCCTCAATTCCAGTGCCCTTTTTAGTACTTGGGTGTCGCGGGGAAACTTGTTACCTACCTCACAACCTGTAAAACCAGCAAGCGCCATTTCGCTTACGCATTGTTCAAAAGTATTTTCACCACCCAGTTCTGGCATGTCATCATTGGTCCAGTTGATAGGGGCTACACCGAGTTTTATATTTTCAAAATTCATCTTAAAGGTTGTTTATAAAAAGATGCGTTGTGTTTTCTTGTTTTCCTTATAAGTTTCAAAAGCCTGTTGGGTAGACGGGGAAGTGGAAACTTCTGCAATTGGTACTTCCCACCATGCATGATAACCTTTTACGGTTCTGTATAAATTGGTTTCGATGTATATTACCGTGGTTTTAGAATTCGATTTCGACTGTTCTAAAGCTGCATCCAAAGAGTCCTTATCCGTTGCCCTTATGACTTCGGCACCCAAGCTTTCAGCATTTTTGGCTAGGTCAACGGGTAAAAATTCTCCTGAAAGTTGTCCAGTTACTTCGTCCCGGAACTGGTATCTAGTACCAAATCTTTCGCTACCAATACTTTCCGAAAGCCCGCCAATACTTGCGTAACCATTATTGTTGAGCAAGAGTATCGTGAATTTTACATCTTCCTGTATAGCCGTTACGATTTCATGATTATTCATCAAATAGCCACCATCACCACATATTACATATACGTTCCTGGTAGGATCCGCCATTTTAGCGCCCAGGCCAGCTGCTATTTCATACCCCATACAAGAAAATCCATATTCCAGGTGGAAGTTTTTAGGGTCAGTGGCACGCCAAAGTTTATGTAAATCCCCAGGCGCACTACCGGACGCATTGATCATCACATCACGGTCGTCCATAAAAGTATTTAGCGCGCCTATTACCACTGCTTGGTCAATAGGAACAATAGTACCGTTTCCTTCCGCATAAATCTGGGTGACTTCATCGTCCCAAGTTTTATTGATTTCAGTAATTTTCTGGCGGTATTCTGGCGCAACTTCATAGTTGCCCAACAAGTGCAGTAGCTCTTCCAAAGTGACCTTCGCATCGGCTGTTAAGGGCAGTGCAGCATGCTTAAAAGCATCAAATTCATTGATATTGATATTGATAAATCGTACTGCTGGGTTTTTGAAAATAGACTTGGAAGCCGTTGTGAAATCGCTGTATCTAGTACCAATCCCAATTACCAAATCCGTTTCATTGGCCACGTCAATTGCATATTTTGTTCCCGTAGCACCCAGTCCACCAATACTATATGGTTGGTCAAAACGCACAGCTCCTTTTCCTGCAAATGTTTCACCAACTGGAATTCCCGTTTGCGAGGCGAAATCATGCAAAATATCCGTAGTATCACTGTATATCGCTCCGCCACCAGCAACGATTACAGGTTTTTTGGAAGCTTGGATCCATGCAGCTGCTTCTTGTAAATGTTTTAAATCGGCTCTTGGTCTTGCTATATGCCAAACTCTTTTCTTGAACAAATCATCGGGGAAATCATAAGCGTGCGTCTGGACATCTTGGGGCATTGAGAGTGTAACCGCGCCCATTTCTGCCTGCGATGTTAGTACTCGCATTACTTCAGGTAAGGAAAAAATCAGCTGTTCCGGTCTGTTTATCCTATCCCAGTATTTGGAAACAGGTTTGAAACAATCGTTTACTGAAATGTCCTGTGTTGAGGCACTTTCTAATTGCTGCAAAACTGGGTTCGGCTCGCGGCTTGCGAAAATATCTCCCGGTAATAGCAAAACGGGTAAGCGGTTAATAGTAGCCAGAGCAGCACCAGTAATCATATTGGTAGCTCCTGGCCCAATAGAGGAAGTACAGACCATAGCACCTAAGCGGTTTTTTACTTTGGCATAAGCCACCGCCGTATGTACCATCGACTGCTCATTCCGGCACTGGAAATACCGGAAATCTGGATTTTCCTGTAAGGCTTGTCCAAGACCGGCCACATTACCATGTCCAAATATCCCGAAGCACCCTCCAAAATAGAGCTGTTCAACACCGTCGCGTTCGATGTACTGATTTTTAAGAAATTTTATAGTAGCCTGAGCTACGGTAAGTCTCGTTGTCATCATTATATTTTTTTTATTGTCGGTTTAAATGTGCTGTATGCCTCTGGCAAACAGCTTAAAGCATCGCTCTAATAAAACTCCGCAGCCTTTCCTGTACTACCGAAGAGTTCGAATTTTTGAATGATAAAGGCTTCATATTGTTCCATGAAAATTTTGCCAGGGGTAGTAGGCGCAAATTCCTCGGGCTTATCACGGAAGAACTCACGATTTACCATTGTCCAAAGTAATCGGGTGTCCGTAGCGATATTGATTTTACAGATTCCTAGTGGAATAGCCTTTTGAATTTCTTCAATTTGTACCCCCTTTGCATCCGAATTGATATTGCCACCAGCGGCATTGATTCTTTGAACCACTTCTGTACTCACGTTGGAGCCACCATGAAGTACCAAAGGGAATCCGGGTAATCTTTTTTGAATTTCTTCCAAAATTGCCAGCTGCAAACCTTGTCCACCCGAAAACTTGTAAGCCCCATGACTGGTACCTACCGCAATAGCCAGGCTGTCGCATTCGGTTGCGGTAACAAAGTCCTCTACTTCTTGTGGATTGGTATAAAACGCATGCGCTGCATCGACCGACAAGTCGTCTTCAACACCGGCTAGTACTCCCAATTCTGCTTCTACACTTATGTTTTTGGAATGTGCTGCCTCTACTACCTTTTTAGTCCGAGCAATGTTTTTATCAAAGTCATCATGGGATGCGTCGATCATGACGGAGCTATAACCGCCTTTTTCAAGGGCATCAAAAATATGCTCCTCATAGCCATGATCCATGTGGATGGCATATACCGTATCGGGATAAATCCTGGCTGCAGATTGTATCATGGCTATGAGCATATCGGCATGTGCATAGTCCCTTGCAAACGGAGTGGTTTGTACGATAAAGGGAGCTTTTGCTTTTTGAGCCGCAGCAAACAAGCCATGAATTTCTTCCATGAAAAACACATTCACCGCCGCGATGGCATAGCGTCCGTAGCATTTTTCAAAAAGTTGTTTCGTGGTTAAGAGCATATTTGAATTTCTTAAAAATCAATAAAAAATAGAGTAAAGTGCTGCCAAAACTCCACAAAGAATGATAGAGCCAATAATAAAACTACGACCCGGACTGAACATCGATTTATCAATTTCTAAACCCTTAGGATTGTCTTTGCTTTTTGGATCCGCCAAGGTCATCACCACTATTACGACCGCCAAGATGATAAATATGATCCCCATTCGATCCAAAAACGGAATTTCAGGAGCTAGGAATTTACCCGCCGTGGAAAGTGGAATGGTAAGCAGTGCGGCGGTTAACGCTGCCGCAGAGGTGGTGCGTTTCCAGAACATACCAAACATAAATATGGCAAAAACTCCTGGTGTAATAAAGCTACTATACTCTTGAATAAACTGATAGGCTTGTTCCAAAACACGTAATTGTGGTGCGATGGCTATTCCGATCGCCATGGCTACCCAAATGGTATATCTCCCAATTTTCACAAGCTGTACTTCGCTCGCTTTTGGATTGATAAACTGTTTGTAAATATCCAAAGTGAAAATCGTAGAAATACTGTTTGCTTTGCCAGCCAAGGAAGCAACAATGGCTGCTGTTAAGGCTGCAAAGGCCATCCCTTTTAGTCCAGATGGAAGTAGGTTAAGCAAAACAGGGTAGGCGTGGTCAGGCTTAACAACCCCAGTTGCATCCATCATTTCTTGTTGGAACATTCCGTTTTGGTATAATACATACGCTGCAATTCCAGGAATTACCACGATGATCGGTATCAGCAATTTTAATACTGCGGCAAAAAGAATTCCTTTACGGGCAGTTTTTAGGTCGGCTCCCAAACTACGCTGGATGATGTATTGGTTACAGCCAAAATAAGCAAGGTTGTTGATCCACATTGCACCGATAACCACGCTAAGTCCGGGCAGGTCTTTGTAGTAGGGGTTCTCTTTTGTTAGAATCATGTGAAAATGGCTGTCAGCATTTTCTTTTAACAGTCCGAGCGCATTCATAATACCAGGCTTATTAAAATGTTCGGACACTAAATCCAAAGCAAGGTAAGTAGTTGCCAAACCACCCATGATGAGTACAATTACCTGAATTACATCGGTATACCCAATTACCTTCATACCGCCTATGGTAATAATAATGGCAAATAGTCCGAGTCCAATAATACCATAGGTAAAGTCCAGTCCAGCAGTTACTTCTAATGCCAAAGCTCCTAGGTACAGTATGGAAGTTAGGTTGACAAAAACATAAAGTAATAGCCAGAAAACAGCCATGATAGTTGCCACAGTAGGGTTGTAGCGCTGCCGCAAAAACTGCGGCATGGTGTAAATGTTGTTTTTAAGATAAACGGGGAGGATAAATACTGCCACGACAATTAAGCTGGCGGCAGCCATCCATTCATAGGAGGAGATGGCAAGTCCAATGGCAAACCCTGAGCCTGACATACCAATAAAATGTTCCGCCGAAATATTGGATGCAATGATGGAAGCTCCGATCGCCCAAAAAGTGAGTGACCCTTCTGCTAAAAAGTAATCCGTGGAGCTAACTTCTTTGGGCGCTTTTTTCTTATAAATGTAGTATCCATAGCCCGAGACGCCTATCAGGTAGATGAAAAAGACAACGTAATCTAAAAATTGTAAACCGGTATTATCCATGTAGCAGGCTGTTTAGAAATGTTGATTTTGGGGAGAATAGTACGGTATCATTTTTAACCTGATCTCATTCTATTCTCCTTTTAATATCTGGTTTTAGAGGATGGGTGCCAAATACTTAGCCCACTGTACTTAAAGTTAAAATCTCGGACATTTTTACCGATCTACTTTCTTGTAATGATTTCATTGCAGCCATACCAATAGCCGTAGCCATAAGCCCGTCGTGTGCATCTACTGGGGACGGTGTGTCGTTTTGGATACAGTCAATAAAAGCTTTAATACAGGCTCGATAGGCGGTTTCGTAGCGTTCCAAAAAGAAATGTAAGGGTAAACATCCGCTTACACCTTCACTACCGTATTGAATAACATTGTTGGCGGTATTGTTTTCCGCCTTCGCCATACCGTTGGAACCGAAAATTTCTAACCGCTGGTCGTAGCCATATACCGCTTTGCGACTATTGTCGATTACCCCAATGGCTCCATTTTGGAAGGTGAGAACTATTACGGCGGTATCAATATCTCCGAACTCTTTGATTTCGGGGTGGATTAATGCGTCTCCTTTAACAAAAACTTCTGAGACTTCGCTACCCACAATATAGCGAGCCATATCGAAATCGTGAATAGTCATATCTAAAAATATACCTCCGGAAATCTTTAAGTATTCTACTGGTGGCGGTGCTGGATCCCGGCTGGTAATGCGAAGTATATGCGGATCACCGATTCCATTATCCATCACCACTTTGCGCACTTGGTTAAAGTTTGCATCAAAACGACGGTTGAAACCTACCATCAGTTTAATATTGTTTTCCTGGGCAGCTTGCTCCGCCTCTTGAATGGCTTCGAGAGTAACATCCAGTGGTTTTTCACAAAATACATGCTTTCCTAATTTGGCTGCCGCTACGGTATACGGAACATGAAATGGGGTAGGCGAGCAAATAATAACCGCTTCCACTTCGGGATGATGAATGACATCATAGGCGTTGGTAGTAATGTTTTTAATACCCAAATTGCGAGCAAATTCATGCGCATCTGGAGAGATGTCGGATACGATCACGACCTCCGCTTCCGGCGTATGGTGTATTAAATTGCTAAGGTGGATCTGGCCGATGCGTCCTAGACCGATAACACCTGTTTTTAATTTTTTTGTCATTATATATTGTGGGCTGTAAGCCGTATGCGTTTAGCAAGTGGCTGGTAGAATACCTGTTTGAATAATAATTTCAGTAAATCCTTAATTTGTAAAGCGTCATTTATCGAAGCCGGTCTACCAAATCGAAAGCCGTCCATCGAAAGCCGACTGCCCTCTAAAATTTCCTATTCCATTCTTTCAGCCATCTTTCAATGACTACTTTGGTTTGCGTGAAGAATTCTACTGCATGTTTTCCTTGTCCGTGCAAGTCCCCATAAAAGCTTTCTTTCCATCCTGAGAATGGGAATTGTGCAACGGGAGCAGCTACACCAATGTTGATACCAATATTTCCGGCTTCTGCTTCGTGACGGAATTTACGTGCATGCAATCCACTACTAGTAAATACGCAGGCCATGTTACCATAACGCCCACTATTGATAAACTGGATCGCTTCCTCAATGGTATTGATATGTACCAGGCTCATGACAGGTCCAAATATTTCGGTGCCCGCTAGTTCTCCGTCTAGGGGAATATCTGAAATGATAGTAGGTTTGATGAAATTGCCATTTTCATAGCCACTGATTTGGGCATTTCTACCGTCTACCAAAAGCTTTCCGCCTTCTTTTACTCCT
>CAXBLH010000033.1:0-21470 GCA_963976315.1 uncultured Dyadobacter sp. | reverse complement strand
GAACAATCAAATTCAATATGACGATTATAATGTACCATCCCTGCCAAAAGGAATGGATTATTCCCATTTGAATATTAGCAATTTAAATATCCGATTGAAAGACTTTATTTTCTCGGATGAAAACATTGCGGGACAGCTTCTAGCAGCACGATTTAACGAGAAAAGCGGATTTTCCATCAAAGAACTTACCACCAAATTTGCCTATGGCGCGAAACAAACTTACCTTAAAAACTTACTACTTAAAACCAATAACACCACGCTGCGTGATGAGCTAAGCCTAAAGTATAAGTCACTAGACGAATTAATGACCGACCCTTCCAAGGTAGACTTATATTTGAACCTAAAAAATAGTACTGTTGGGTTTGCGGATATTTTAACACTTGTTCCTGATTTAGAAAAAACACCTCCTTTCGAGAAAAACCCAAAAGGATCCGTTTCTGGAAATACGACCATCAAAGGAACAGTAGATAATTTCAATATTGCACAGGCTAAATTCAAAATGATAGATGGCACTATTCTCAATATAAAAGGTAATGTCAAAGGGCTGCCCAATACCGATAAGTTAGCAGTGAATCTTCAATTAAACGAATTAAGCTCCACCAAGGCAGACTTGTTAAAAATGATGCCTGATAGTAGCTTACCAGCAACCGTGGAACTCCCTGACTCTATTCGTATCACCGGAAAATTCAAAGGATCCCTTGCCAATATGGCATTGACGACAAACGTTGCTACCAGTTTTGGAGATGGTACTTTCTCGGGAACGCTTAAAAACATCACGGATAGTATCCGAGCTGAATATAATGGTACCCTTCGTTTCACCGAGTTTGATATGGGCAAAATGCTAAAACAGCCGGCTGAAGAGCTAGGTAGGATCAGCCTTACTACCACCGTTTCAGGAAATGGTTATGCCTTAAATACCATGCAAGCCAACTTGAATGGAAATATTGAATCTGCAAGTATTAAAGGATACACCTATATCAACTTGGCACTTAACGGTGCTATTAACAATGGGTTGGCCGACCTGAACGCCAAAATACAGGATGCTAACATTCAATTAGCTATTGACGGACAGGCTAACATTAATGGGGAATACCCCGTTGTGAAGGGTGAAATTAAAATTGAAAAAATAGACCTTACCGCGCTAAATCTGTACAGCGATTCCTTGGCAATTGCTGGAAATGTAAAAATAGATTTCAAGTCCACCAACCCCGAAAATCCGATTGGAGAATTGAATTTGGAGGAAGTGGTAGTGACCTACCATAACGAACCCATACCAGTAGGGGCATTGGAAGCTTCGCTTGCGGACAGTCTTTCGACAAAAAGTGCAACCATCAAATCAGAATTTTTTAATTTGAAAATGGAGGGTGATTACCAGTACAACCAGCTTTCAGATGTCATTTTTACTGAAATTGGTAAACACCTCCAATCACCCGCATTGGTATACACTGAAACTACAACACCCACTAATTTGGGACTTGAAGCCACGCTTTCGTATCATCCGGTAATGAAAGTTTTTGTACCAAAACTCAAAAAAATGGATCCAGTATCCATTAACGCAAGGATCAATAATCAATCAGACTCCTCCATTATCGCCTCGGTTAAAGCTCCCTTTATGGATTACGACAGTATCCGTACCGAAAGAGTGGCAATTAATTTCTCTACTACCAGTGAAAAAGCAACGATAATTTCAAATCTTGGATTACTTTCAATGGATGGGTTTCGGATGCAGAATGCCTCCTTAAATGCAGCTATTAATGACAATAATGTTCCTTTTGAATTTATAGTAAAAGATTCTGTCATGACGGACAGACATGCCTTGAAGGGGAACTTAGCAATCAACGAAAATCACTATAAGCTCAATTTACGCGAAGGATTGTTATTAGACTATAAATCGTGGAATACCAATTCCGATGGTTTTGTGGAATATGCCACCGATAGCGTCTGGATTAATAATGTGGCTATCAATAATGGAAAGCAATCCATTTCAATTAATGCAACAGATGCAGCTCCCAATAGCCCGCTGGATATAAAAATAACAGCTCTTGAGATTGGCCCACTAATTGGCGTAGCCACCCAGGATAGTACACTCGCTTCCGGCACACTTAATGGCGGTATGGTATTGAGAGATTATTTATCAACTCCTATATTCACTGGGAAATTTGATCTCAGTAATTTGGCCGTTATTCAAATTCCGCTAGGGGATCTAAAACTGTCCGCTGCCAATGAGCGAGAAAATGAAATCGCCATTGAAATGTCTTTATTAGGAAATGAAAACGATGTAAAACTGAGCGGTAATTATATTCCAGAAGGAAAAGAGAACCTCGACTTTACTTTAAACCTTGAAAAATTCAGTGGAAAAACAGTAGAAGCTTTCAGCTTTGGAGAGTTGAAGAGAGCCAACGGTTACATAACGGGTAGTACTACGATCAAAGGAACTACCGCTAGCCCTCGGTTAAATGGATCCGTTACTTTTAAGGACTTTGGATTTAATGTTGCTCAACTCGGGGCTCGATACACACTAGTTGATCAAGATATCCAGTTCAAAGACCAGGACATTCTCTTCCGAAACTTTACACTGAAAGATTCATTGGATCAAAAATTAACCGTAAATGGCAAAGCAAATATTGCAACACTACCGAATGTTGGTTATAATTTAACAATAGCTACCAAGAATTTTGTCGCATTAAATTCTACCCAGCAAGACAATGAGTTATTTTATGGAAAAGCATTAATTAATGCTTTAATTTCTGTGAAAGGCAAAGGAGCAAACTCTGTTGTTAATGGAAAATTAAAAGTTAACCAAGGCAGTAATATTACTTACGTAATGTTAGATGAAGTGACAGAAACAGGAAGTGCCAATGAAGGGCTTATTCAGTTTGTGGACAAAAGTAAGCATACCGATGAAACTGGTATTGAAAAGATTGAAATCGATAATAGTAAAACGGTAGACTTTGCCTCAGAAATTACCCTAGATATCGAAGTAGACGACAAGTCTCAATTTACAGTGGTGATAGATGAACTGAATGGCGACAATATAAAACTAAAAGGCAATGCCCAGCTAACGACGGGTGTGGCACCCAATGGTCAGCTGTTTATGCTTGGTGCTTATGATGTAACGGAAGGTACTTATGACATTACCCTAGAAATACTGAAACGTAAATTCAGTATTGTAAAGGGCAGCAACCTGATTTGGTCGGGAGATCCGCTAAAAGCAGATTTGAATATTACTGCTGCATATACCGTATCTGTTGATCCAGGATCCATATCTGCTAATTTAAAGGGAGGTCAAAAAGTACCAATTGATGTACAGGTGATTATCACTGGAAACCTATCCTCTCCCTCAATAGCCTTTAATGTAATTCCTTCTACTACCATAAAAAGTGCGGACCTATCAAGAGAAATTACAAACCAACCTTTTTGGCAAAATATGCAAAGCAGCCCTTCGGAACTTAACAAACAGGCTTTTGCATTACTACTTACCAATCGGTTTATCACGGATCAATCTAGTTCTCCAATCAATATAAATTCAAGTGCAGAAGCTGTAGCACGCCAAAGTGTTAGCCAACTTTTGAGTGATCAATTGAACAACTTGGATTTGAATGTTGGTGTTAGTAAAGCATTTCTAAACAACCGACTTAAAATATCAGTTGGTAAAAACTTTGAACTCGAAAACAGTTCCGGATCCTCTGGCGCTTCGTCGGAAGTTTTTGATAATATCGCATTGGATTATTCAATCTCACGAGACGGACGCTACCTTTTCAGGGCTTTCAGGAGAAACCAATACCAGTCTATTCTGGAAGGTTTCATCATTGAAACGGGGGTTAGCTTTATTGTTACGGCAGATTACGATTTGCTAAGGGAGTTTTTTAAAAGACAAAAAAATGAGAATTAGAATATTAATATTCCTATTGACTGTTGGTGTACTGAGCAGCTGCTCGGTCACTAAATATGTACCCGAAGGACAAGGGCTATATGTGGGTAGTTCCATTAAGGTGGTTCCAGATTCGATTTCCAAACCGGGTGTGTCTGGATTGGCGGTGAGCTTGGAAGAGATCGTTAAACCCACGCCAAACCAAACTATTTTTGGTTTTCCATGGAAAGTTTGGTGGTTCTATTTTATAGGTAAACCCAAGGATGAAGGTGGACTTAGAAGTTGGTTTCGCGCCAAACTGGGAGAACCACCCGTATATGCAAGTCAGCGAATTACGGATATCAATGCGTCCAATATGGTTAATCTTATGGAAAATGAAGGTTATTATAGGTCAGAGGCTTCTGGAAAAATGGTAACCAGCAAGAAAAAGACTACCAAAGTGGAGTATACCGCCTATGTAATGCCACGATACTATATCAATGAGGTTAGATTTGACGTAAAGGATAGCTCCGATTTCAGCAAAAACTTAGTAGCCAGTAAACTAAACACCTATATAAAAAAAGGGGATCCGATTCGGGTAGAAGTTCTTTCGGCGGAAAGAAGCCGTATTGATAACGAACTCAAGGAAAAAGGATACTATTTCTTTAACCCCGATTACTTGATTATGAAAGTCGATTCCACGATTGGCAAAGTGGATTCTACCTTGAAGAGACAACAGGTAAACGTATACTTGGAATTAAAGGATCAGACGATTCAGACTGCTCTAAAACAGTACTACATCAATCGGATTTATGTGAATACAGGTACCAGAAAAGACATGACTGCGGACAGTGTATTGGAAGGACGCCGGCGTAGAATAGGAATTCAGGTGAATGACCCCGGGAGTAAATATAAAAAACGAATCTTTTATGATGCTATTGGCTTTCGTCACGGGGTGCAATATACTAGTACCCGCCAAAGTGTATCCTTGAATAGATTAGTAAACCTGCAAAATTTCAAGTTTGTAAAAAACAGATTTGACCTCGTTCCACGTTCGGACTCTGCATTTCTGGATGTACACTATGACCTTTCGCCCATGAAGAAAAAGTCTTTGCAAACTGTCCTAAGTGCAAGTACAAAATCTAATGGTTTGGGAGGATCACAGCTGGAGGTTACTTGGAAAAACAGGAACTTCTTCCATGGGGCTGAACAACTCTCTTTAAATGCCTACGCTGGTTTTGATATTCAACTGGGCGGTAATAAAATTTCTAACCCAAATAGAATTGGCAATGAGTACTATCGATATGGAGCCAGCGCAAACCTTTCTTTCCCAAGATTTGTACTACCGTTTGTGCGTATTAGGCCAGAAGAAAGTGAATTACTCCCTAAAACATTATTATCGTTAAATTACGAAAATAGGGTACAGAAAGGATTTTATACTACGTCTTCTATCCGTGGCGAGTGGTCGTATCTATGGAGTAGGAACGCACAAGTGGATCATGTGGTAACACCAATATCTCTCAACTTTGTAGAACCTAGAAATGTAAATACCACTAAGTTGGATGATATCATTTTTAGTCCAAATACTAACGCCTTAGATGTTAAAAGATATATCGATATCCTTGATGCAAAATACTTTATTGCAAGTTCAGGTTATAAAATCAATTTCCGTCCCAAAACCTCACCATTTAGTAAAGACAAATTCGTATTTAGAGGCGAGATGGATTATGGCGGTAACCTCCTAAGTTTGTTAGCCAAAAGAACACAAGAAGACCAACCTAAGGAATTTTTAAAAGTACCCATTTTTCAGTATGGCCGTCTGGAAGGAGAGGTTCGTTATATGCGGACAATCAACAAAAAAATTGTTTGGGCCAATCGGTTTATTGGTGGAGCAATTCTACCATTCGGAAATTCCAAAAACACAGCTACCCCCTTATTTATGCAGTTCTTTGGCGGTGGTAGTACGGGTATCAGAGCATTTCGAGCGCGTTCATTAGGACCGGGGACTTACCATCCCGACTCCGTAACCATTGCACAGCTGGGATATCAGTCCACTGGTGACATTCGACTGGAGTTCAATACGGAGTTTCGTATAAAGCTTTCCGACCTATTCAACTTAGCAGTATTTACAGATGCAGGTAATATCTGGACTTTCCCCGATGAAGACCGTACGAGTTATGATACAAGAGCGGTTATAAGTAAGGACTTTATCAACCAGCTGGCCATTGGCGGAGGTCTGGGTTTGCGGCTAGACTTCTCCTATTTGATATTCCGGTTGGACCTGGCAACGCCTTTCCGCAAACCTTGGTATGCTTCCGAAGCCATTTATAATCCAGATGACCCATTTGCAGATCCAACGTATAAGAATCCATGGGTTTTTAATGAAATGAAGTTCGGAAGCAAAGCATGGAGAAAAGAAAACCTAGTCTTAAATATAGCAGTTGGATTACCCTTCTAACGGTTTTATTTCTTGGCATAACTCTATAAGAACCCCTGTTGTTTCTTTTGGATGAAGGAAACAAACCAACTTATTATCAGCTCCTGGCTTAGGGGATTCATTTACAAAACGAAAACCTGCCAACTTAAGGCGATTGATTTCCTCATATATATTTTCAACTTCGAAAGCTATATGATGAATTCCTTCGCCTTTCTTTTCTATAAATTTGTTGATTACCCCCTCCGCTTCTGTCGATTGGAGTAATTCAATTTTGGTTTCATTTACCTTGAAGAATGCGGTAGTAACCGATTCCGAATCCACCGTTTCTCTTTTGTAAGCAGGAATACCCAGAAGCTTTTCATAAAGTGTGACACCAGCAGAAAGGTCCTTAACCGCTATTCCAATATGTTCAACATTTACCATGATATACAAATTACTAAAATACTATTTTCTATTATCGGCTCCACCTACCATACTCAGATAACTCTCATAACGGCTTATAGCGATAGAGCCCTCCATGACATATTCCTTTACAACACAGCCCGGTTCATTAATATGGCGACAATTGTTAAACTTGCATTGGTTCAGTAATGCCCGCATTTCTGGAAAAGAATGCATGATATCCTCAGGACTCATTTCTACCAAGCCCAACTCTTTAATACCTGGCGAATCAATAATAAAGGTATCCTGAGCAATTTCAAACATCTCAGCAAAGGTAGTGGTATGAACCCCTTTATTGGCAAAGGTAGAAACCTCCTGGGTTTTTAAATCCAACCCTGGAGCGATCGCATTTACCAAAGTGGACTTCCCTACTCCCGAATGTCCCGAAACCAAAGATGTTTTCCCTTTTAACAGGCTTTGAAATTCATCCAATCCTGCTCCATCCTTTGCACTAGTAGCCAGGCAAGTATATCCCAAACTGGTATACAGTTCCATTAACTCCTCCAAAAAAGGGATTATTTCTTCCGATATCAGATCTAGTTTGTTAAAGATAATAACACCCGGAATTCGGAATGTTTCAATTGAAACCAGAAAACGGTCAATAAAACCAAGGGAGGTTTTGGGAAAAACCAAAGTAGCAATCAAAACTGCTTGGTCCACATTGGCAGCAATGAGATGTCCATGGCCCGTTTTATGGACAGAACTTCGAATCACATAATTATCACGCGGCTCAATTTCAACGATGGTTCCAAAGTTTTCTTTTTCGTCTTCTATCTCAAAATTCACAAAATCTCCCACCGCAATGGGGTTGGTAACTTTTAAGCCAAGTACCTTAAACTTACCTTTTAACCGACATTGCCAAATATGCTCATCCCCCATATCTTTCACCTCGTACCATGAGCCAGTAGACCTAGTAACTAATCCTTTTCTTAACACAATTTTTCAATAAGTTTCAGTAGTAATGAGCTAAGATAAGGTATTCGACCATTTTTTAACTAATTAATATTAAGAATCAAGATTATTTTCAGTCATATTCGCAAACTTTTTTTGCTTAACCACCAAAAAATTAAAAGTATAAATAATCATTTAAGCACTTTGATTATCCGAAGTAGTAATTATTTACAGATTACAGGTAGTAATAATAAGATTTTTTAAAAATTCACGCTATCTTGTAATAAAATAGCAATAGTACTAGCCACTTTCGAAAAATAATATAATAAATCAATACAAAAATTTTACATATCATAAGCTTACCCAATGGAATTAGTTGCAGAAGAGCCGAGTTCAGTTATAGACATCCGAAAAAACAGAATTAGAAGTAACTTATTGTTGCATCTATATAAAAATGGAGACACTTCTATTAATAAAATGGCACGTCTGTTTCATGCCAGTATCCCTTCTGCCACAGGTATTGTTAATGAACTTATTAAAGAAGGCTGGATTATCGAAACTGGTACCGGCCCTGCACGTGCAGGACGGCCGCCTGTATTGTACGGCTTAAATTCTAAGAAATACCTAACGCTCATCATGGATGTCAATCGCCATGGAACGCAACTAGTAATATTCGATCTATACAACCAGCTCATCATCCGAAAAAAAGTTGATATTCAACTAGACGATTCGACTGAATTTCTGGAATTGCTTTTTGAAGAAACAGATGCATTCTTAGCACTGCATAACATCAGTATTGACAAGCTTTGGGGGATTGGGGTTTCTATGCCCGGGTTGATCAATACCTACGAAGGAAGTAACTTAACCTATCAAAACTTAACCTCTGGAAAGAATCCATTGGTTGCAGAACTGAAGCAACATTTCAATATCCCTGTGGTGTTGTTTAATGATACAAAAGCTACTACCATTGGGGAGCATCGGTTTGGACTTGCTATTGATAAATCACAAGTTTTAACCATTAATATTGACTGGGGTGTTGGGCTAGGGATAATTCTAAACGGAGAAGTATTTCACGGAGCTTCTGGGTTTGCTGGAGAGTTAGGACATATTCAGGTAAAACCGGAAGGTATACTTTGCCATTGTGGGAAAGTCGGATGCCTAGATACGATCACCTCCGCAGAAGCCTTGATACAGCAAGCCAAGGAAGGGATTGCAAGTGGCAGAGCAACTTCGCTCACCAAAATTGTAAACCATAAGTTATCGGAATTAGACACGGTTCATATCATCGATGCGGTACATGCCGGGGATGAATTCTCAATAGATCTACTTAGTAATTTGGGGTTTGAATTAGGAAAAGGACTAGCCACGGCGGTTCATCTTTTCAATCCAGAAGTAATTATCATTGGGGGGCTACTTGCAGAAGCAGGACCGTTTATCTCCAACCCAATTGCCCAAGCGATCAATAAATATTGCCTTTCAGATTTCAAAAGCACCTTAGCCATTCATGTTTCAAAACTTGGAGCAAAGGCAAGATTGCTAGGAACGCAAGCACATTTGTTCGAGTACCTTATTACCAAACAATTCTCCTAAAAGGAAATCGTTTCAAGACCCAGTTGTGGCTTTCCATAATTGGGTCTTTTTTATTGAACGCCCAGCACCTCACCTACTTTTTCCATGATACGTGCAGTAGCTCCAATATTTTCGGAAACGAAAGCCGCATTCCTCTGACCAACTTCTTGACGCTTTTCAGGATATTGTAACCATTCCGAGATTTTATCAAAACAGTCATTTTCATTGCTGATCGCGAAAGCCCCTCCTAATGCAAGCAGGTCTACAGCTTCCTGAAACCTATCGTAACTTTTATTCCCGAATAGCAAAGGTAATCCAAACGTAGCCGCTTCGAGGGTATTATGTAAACCAACACCGAAAGAGCCTCCAATATAAGCCATATCCCCATATTGATAAAGTGAAGAAAGCATTCCGACATTATCAATAATCAATACCTTCGCATCGGCCAGTGTTTCTTCATTCATTTTAGAATAGCAAATCGTTTTTCCGGTAAGCTGTTTCTGCCATGCGGTGATTTGGTCTTGCTTTATTTCATGTGGCGCGATGATGACCTTCACTTGATCTACCAGCTTATTAATAACCGGAATAAGAACATCCATATCCTGTTGCCAGACAGACCCCGCAATTAAACGGGGATTTTCATCCATAAAATTCTCCAGTTCCTTTCTGGGCTGTACTTGTTGGACAATGTCAAACACACGATCGAAGCGTGTATCGCCCCCAATGGATGCATTATTAATTCCAATACTTTTCAGTAGTGCAATAGAGGCTTGGTTTTGGACAAACAAATGATCAAAACAGGCAAGAATCTTCCTGAAAAAGCCCCCATAAGTTTTGAAGTAAATCTGATCCTCCCGAAAAATTGAGGCAAAAGAAATGACCGGAATATCCGCTCTTTTTAAGGCTTGAAGATAATTATTCCAAAATTCGTACTTCACAAAAAAGACCAATTCAGGCCTTAATAGGGCAATAAACCATTTACTATTCGACTTAGTGTCAATGGGTAAGTAGCAAATAAAATCCGCTCCTGCATAGTTCTTCCGGATCTCATACCCAGAGGGCGAAAAAAAAGTAATGACTATTGCAATATCTGGGTATTTAATTTTAAACGCCTCTATTACGGGTCTGCCTTGTTCAAATTCACCCAGAGAAGCCACATGAAACCAGGCTATTTTTTTATCAGCCGGTAAGGATAGGCGAAAAAGAGAAAGCCTCTTTTTTAACCCCTTGCGGCCATCGACCCCCATTTTAATTTTTGAACTAAATATTCCAGCTATCGGAAGCAACAAGCTGACCACTTGCAGTAAAGTATTGTATATGTAGGAAATCAATCGCTTGAGAAAATAAGTCTTTTAATAAAAGTATAAAAATGAACCAATGAGTTCAATAAATCGTAAATTCACGAAGAAACAAAATTTAACGCTTAACTGGGTCAAATACGTTTTGTAAAGATATGTTTTTCACTGTTTTCACGTTTAAAGAACATAAAAGTACAAAAAAACGTTTATCCACTGAGACAAGGGTAAATATTACACCATTATCTTAGTAAATTCAAACCCAATTTAAAATACAAGACCTATTTAGAAAAGTTGACCATATATATGCAAAATCTGAAATTTTTACTTGCAATTTGTATCTTATCCGGACTTTCATTTACGGCAGCCGGTCAGAGGCGCACCAAAATCTCCGACAGTGAGGATGCATATAAAACTTTTACTTCCGTTGGCCTTACCACAAATACCAATTCAGGGATACTTGGAGGAGCCGTTTTCAGACAATCCTCCGCTATTTCAGGTAAGCTATTCGGTAAAGATCAATACCAATATTTAGCGGTTGAACTCGTAAATGTGAAACATCCAAAAGAACTTGCTCAACAAGATTTTGTTACGGGAGCCAGATTGGTATACGGAAAACAAAACTATTTGTTTGTGCTACGTCCTGAGTACGGCCGTGAAATCACCCTCTTTAATCGCCATGAGGACGAAGGAATCTCCATCAGCGGAATTCTAGCTGCAGGGCCATCTATTGGTATTGAAAAACCATATATGATTCAATACCAAACGGCCGACGGGCGCGTCGTTACCCAACCCTTTGACCCTATCAAACATACTAGTAGCTCTCAAAGCACAGGCATCGTTGGTGCAGGAAGCTTTTTTCAAGGTTTCGGACAAAGTAAAATAGTGCCTGGTATTCATGTAAAGGCCGCTCTAAGTTTTGAATTGAGCGCATTTCGTGAAAATGTTACCGGTATAGAAATTGGTTTCTTAACCGAAGCCTTCACTAGAAAAGTACAGATCATGGCATACGCCGAAAATAGAAGTTTTTATACTTCTGGATTTATTTCTTTATACTTCGGAAGCAAAAAAAGGTAATTTTGCACCGAAAATTACACGAATGACGAAAGGTTTAGGCCTTTTTCTAGATACTACATTATGATTGAATTACCTGTAATACCATCTGAACGAAAAAAACGTCCTGATTGGCTTAGAGTAAAACTTCCCGCAGGACCAGAGTTCCGTAAAGTGCGACAACTGGTTGATAATTATAAGCTTCATACAATTTGTGAGAGTGGAAGTTGCCCCAATATGGGTGAATGCTGGGGAGCTGGTACGGCGACATTTATGATTCTTGGAAACGTATGTACACGTAGCTGCAGCTTTTGTGCAGTAGCCACCGGCCGTCCCAATGAATATGACACGGATGAACCACGCAGAGTCGCTGAAGCCATTAAGTTAATGCAAGTAAAGCATGCGGTGATCACCTCCGTAAACCGGGATGAGTTGAAAGACCGTGGTGCGGAGATTTGGTATCAAACCGTCGTTCAAATCAAGGAAAACACCCCTCTAACAACCATAGAAACGTTAATTCCAGATGTTAAAAACAATTGGGATGCGCTACACCGGATGTTTGAAGGTGGACAAGAAGTCGTTTCCCATAATATGGAAACCGTAGAAAGGCTTTATAGATCGGTACGTCCACAGGCCAAATACGCTAGAAGTCTAGAGCAAACCAAGCGTACCAAAGAAGCTGGCCAAAGAACCAAGTCTGGTATTATGCTCGGCTTAGGTGAAACTCAAGATGAAGTTTACAAAGCAATGGACGATTTGGTTGAAAATGGGCTTGATATCCTTACGTTAGGCCAATACCTCCAACCCACCAAAATGCATCATGAGGTAATTGAATGGATTACTCCTGACATGTTTGATACTTATCGAGAAGAAGGTTTACGCAGAGGCTTGAAATATGTTGAGTCTGGACCATTAGTACGATCAAGCTATCACGCAGAACGGCATGTTAATGTCCCCATTTAATACTTACTAATACACTTAGATAATCCGAGTACGTGCGGCCAAACATTCGACAGCACCTACTCGGATTATTGCCATTTCATTCATCTACCAAATTAGTAGAGTTTAATCTATTTTTCAGACTCATAATTTGGTAAATATCTTTAAAAAGTTCAATTTTGTCAAATTATCCGCTACACCTAGTATTGATTTCTGGCGGAATATTATCTATAAAATAATTTTATGCCATATTTATTCACTTCAGAATCCGTTTCTGAAGGCCATCCAGACAAAATAGCCGATCAAATTTCTGACGCACTTATTGATAACTTCCTAGCTTGGGACACTGATAGTAAAGTTGCCTGTGAAACCTTGGTAACCACCGGACAAGTTGTTTTGGCAGGGGAAGTCAAAACAAGTACTTATTTAGATGTACAGAAAATCACTCGTGAGGTAATTCGTAAGATCGGATATACCAAAAGTGAGTATATGTTTGAAGCGAATTCCTGTGGAATTCTTTCTGCCATTCACGATCAAAGTGCTGATATTAACCAAGGAATCGATAGAGCTTCTACTTCGGAAAGCTTTGAAGACAAAGCCAATGCACAAGGTGCTGGTGACCAAGGAATGATGTTTGGTTACGCTACTCGCGAAACAGAAAACTATATGCCCCTGGGCTTGGATCTTGCTCACAAGATTCTGCAGGAAATGTCTATTATCCGTAACAATGAGCTTGCGTTAATCCCTTATTTAAGACCAGACGTAAAATCACAGGTTACAATAGAATATGGAGATGATAACACCCCTATTCGTATTGATACGATTGTTGTTTCTACCCAACACGATGATTTTGATGAAGAGGCAACCATGCTAGCTAAAATCAAAGAAGACATCATCAATATTGTAATACCACGAGTAAAAGCGAAGCTTCCTGAAAATTTGCAAAAACTTTTCAACAGCGATATCAATTACCATATCAACCCTACGGGTAAATTCGTAATTGGTGGACCACACGGGGATACAGGCCTTACTGGTCGTAAAATTATTGTGGATACCTATGGTGGAAAAGGAGCCCATGGGGGTGGTGCATTTTCAGGAAAAGATCCTTCCAAAGTGGACCGTTCTGCGGCATATGCAACGCGTCATATTGCCAAAAACATGGTAGCGGCAGGATTGTGCGACGAAGTTTTAGTACAAGTTTCCTATGCAATCGGCGTGGCAAAACCATGTGGGTTATATATTAACACTTATGGAACTTCCAAAATAGCGGATCATGACGGAACCATTGCTGAGAAAATAGGCAAAATATTCGATATGCGCCCTTATGCTATTGAGCAACGTTTGAAACTAAGAAACCCAATATATTCTGAAACGGCAGCATACGGCCATATGGGACGTAAAAATGAAATCGTTTCAAAAACTTTCAAAGGCGCCAATGGCGAAGAAAAAACTGTAGAGGTTGAATTATTCACTTGGGAAAAGCTTGATTTCGTAGATCAAATCAAGTCCGCATTTGCCCTTTAATATTCAAAGTACCGTATTAATAGCAAAAAAGCAGTGGGAGATAAGTCTTCCACTGCTTTTTTGATGGCAATCAATCAACAATTACCCTTTATACAATACACTTAGATCATATTTTTGGGTATCTATGGAAATATATTTCCTGCACCCAGCATCGACTTTTAATAAATAACTTTATCATAAAACCGCTCCCTTAAAGAACCATACCCTACGGAGTCAAACCAAACAGCTCTCAAAGTAAAAACATAAGAAACCTTGTGACTTGTGTTGGGAACATCCAAAATGATTTTTATTCTCTCCGACTTACCAGCAGTCTTTATTTCCTCTACATTAGAATATATGGGTAAATAAGCTGTATCTAAATAGCCTTCATAATTACTTACCTCTAATTTACTTACCTGTTTAAACAGCCCTTGTAACATAGGCGTTAACGTTACTACTAATTTTGTATGGTCCCCATTCCACCCACAAGGAGAACTTTTTTCAGACCTATTTAATATACTAAATTTCGCTTGGGTAGTATATGGCTTTGGCCCAAATACCCCTCCAGCAAATTTCTCAATTAATACTCCTTTACCAAATACAAATGCGGTTTCCGTGAGTATTGCGCCATACCAATAGGAACCCAACCATTCCGCGTTTTTATTATTATCCTCAGTAATATAGTCAAACTGCGTACCATCTTCAATTTTGGAAACATTTTCAACTTTCCAATACCTACCGGGTGCAATTAAAAGAGAATCTATCAAGCCGGTGTTTAATTCTTCTAAAACCTCCGGAGATGCCTCTTTATTTTCACATGCCATTAGACCAAAAATCGACAAAACTATAATAAAACCTAAGTGCGTTTTCATAGTAACATATTTAAGTAATACATTTACTAAACATTTTAATAAAAATAACTAACAATTAATAGAAAACATATCGCATTTCTAATCCATTTTATGTATTTATTAAACGGTTATTATCACTATTTCAATACCAATAATCAAGAATGATTACTAGATTCCAGAAAATTTGAACCATCCTGAAATACGCATCATTGTCTACTTGAAGTTACACCAGAAAAAAAAGAACGACCCCGGTTTTTGGTTAAATTTGATAATACTCCATCACTATAAAAAACATAGATATATCAGGCGTTGTCGAATAATTAGCAGAATTTTACCGTTATCTTTGATATAAATGTAAATCACATTTTATTTATTCAATTAAATTATCCTAGCATTTAGCTAACCACCCATGTTATCCCCAAAAATAAAATTTACAAATCCTGAAAAATCAATGTTTTTTCAGGTACTACGCCAAAGGGTGGACACATACTTTTCGACCAATAATATATGTAAAACTGGGGGTAAAACCATACTGATAAAGGCGGTATGCATGCTTGCTCTCTATTTAATACCTTATACCTTACTTTTGACCATCACCATGTCACCCATAGCAATGGCATTTTTGGCATTCCTAATGGGACTAGGTGTTGCTGGAGTAGGTATGTCGGTGATGCATGATGCAATACATGGATCATTAGCTACCTCAAAGGTTTTAAACAAATTGCTTGGTGGTAGCATTTACTTACTGGGAGGAAACGCATATAACTGGGAAGTTCAGCACAACCGGTTGCACCATACGTATACCAATATTCATGAAGTCGACGAAGACATCACCGGAAAGTTTTTATTAAGATTATCATTTCAAGAAAAACAAAAAGGGATACACCGATTTCAGCATATCTATGCTTTTTTCTTGTATAGCTTGATGACCATTTCTTTTTTGTGGAAAGATTTTAAAGAAATTTCGTTTTTCAATAAAATGGCTGAAAGCGGTATGACCAAACCATTTCCACGCAAGGAGATCATTCGATTAATTATTAGCAAAATTGCCTATGTGGTGTTCATATTAGTACTCCCGCTTGTATTCACAGAAATTACTTTTGGGCAATGGTTCATCGGATTTATGATTATGCATGCCACTGCTGGAATTATTCTTAGTACCGTATTTCAAATGGCTCATGTAGTTGAAGGAGCAGACCAACCCGTACCGGAAAGTACAGGCGCCATTGAAAACGCATGGGCTGTACATCAGTTACAAACCACTTCGAATTTTGCTGGTAAAAATCGTTTTTTATCTTGGTACATAGGCGGATTGGATTACCAAATTGAGCATCATTTGTTTCCTTATATCTCGCATATCCACTATAACGCCTTATCACCCATCGTACGTGAAACGGCCCAAGAATTTGGTTATGAATATAATGCAAAAGGAAATTTCCGATTGGCGCTCAGCTCACATGTGAAGATGTTAAAAAGCATGGGACGAGAAATAATTCCAAACTAATTCTCGAAAAACCTATTGAGTAGTATAATTCTCGACTTGCTTTTTTATTTCAGGATCCTCAATGGGGATATTTTTCAAAAAGTTATAAGCTTGTTTAGAAATGAAACTATTTTCACTTTTTAAAATCGGAGCTACTTCTTTAATCACAGTAAGAGGGTAATGTTTATTTTTCTTTAACAGCCCCAACAGTTCTCTTATAATTTCACCACTATAAGTACTCAGGTTTACTACCAGAATATCAGAAGCTTGGTTAGAAAGTAATGCTACTCCCATTAATTTCGAGATTAATAGTTTACGTATACTATAATCGGCATTTACAAAACTTTGAGCCAATAAAACTTGTGTTTCAACACGGGACATTTCAGTTGGATTCAGCGCATTTATTGCCCTTTCGGCATAACTATAACTTTTACCGCTGATCAATGTCATAAGCCTTTCTCTAAGGTCTGGTGTCATTTCTACAAAGCCTTCTATGTGATTCAAAGCCCAAATTTTATCATTGGAATCAGGACTTTCCAATAGTTTCAATATAAGCTGGGAAGTCAGTTTTTCTTCCGTCAAGCCGATTACCTTTTTTTGTGTTTCGCCATATACAAAGTGCCACATTTTATAGGTCGTAAAAGCAGCGCCTTCCACCACATAATCCAATAAATTCTTTGCAGTGGCCGAAGTGACGGCATCAACTTGTAAATCTAAGGTATCCCGTTTCGGCACCAGCACTTCATATGCAATAGCTCCCAATGGAGAAAATTGATCCGCTAAAATACCATTAAGCCGATTATACTCTTCCATAGTAAATTTCTCGTGTTCCGCTTTACTCAAAAATTCTCTTTCGGGTAGTTCAAAACCAAGGTACCTCCCTGTCGGGTTCCAGTAGAGGTTTACATTGAGCAGCCTACATTGATTGTCATAGCATACCTCTGTACGGAAGTTTCGAGCATACATCATAGGGTAATTCTCTGCAGACATATACTGTATCAAATGATCGGAACCTGCTTCCAAATCAATTTTTATTTGATTTTCATATTCAATCTTAAGGGACAAAGAAGGCTCTAAAAAAAACCTTCGATTCTGTGATGAGGCAAAATCGCTTATCAATACCAGTAAGGTAGCCAACAAAGAGCAAACTGTACGCATAACTTGTAAGTACTATTTGATCCACCTATACGGACCAAATAGTACACATTAGCTTGAATATAAAAGGTTATGAAATCCCAGGAACTATACCCCCATTTTCCCGAATTAAACGATGTATTTCCAAAATCGGAATATCAAGCGGACTCTTATTGAGCTTGCAACCAAGCGCGGCTGCCGCACCAGCGGCCTGCCCCATCCCCATACAAGATGCCTGAATACGAAGAGCAGAGTTGGCAAGGCGATCACTGCTAACACAACGACCTGCCACTAAAAAGTTCTTACTGCCTTTGGGAACCAATGAACGAAGGGGAATGGTAGCTACAATGCCCTCTGCGAGATGATCTGGCACTACGCCATTTTCGTCATGTACGTCAATCGGATAATAGGAATATGAAATGGCATCATCAAACATTTTCCCGGTAACATAATCCTCATGGGTTATTTTATAATGTCCATCGATCCGGTAAGTTTCTCTAATGGCCGTTTCATTTTGAACATCGATAATTTTAGTTTTTTCGAGCCCTGGTAAAGTCCGTAGGAACCGGAGGGTACTCAAGAGGGATTGCCTCCCTTTGATATTCGCAATGGTATGGGTGTCGGAAGTGGTTGAATCGGCTCCCATAATATGCTGTATATTATCACCCTGACTGCGTAATAATCCTCCTATGTTATTTCTAAAATCAGTTTTGGTTAATTCACCACGTTCAATGGCTTTTTGATAGGCCGACTGAATCATTTTCATATCCAGGGTATCTATATCATATCCCCCAATTTGAAACATAAGAGTACCAGGCTGAATTTCCGGTTCTCTCAAAAGCGTATACCCCGCTAAAGAGGATACAAAACCATTACCCGTACAGTCGATTAACTGTTTGCATCTAATTTCATTATTAGTTCCCTTTCCAATGGTTTGTACCTTCCAACTATCTTTGGCAAAAACCGCACTGGTGGGGGTTTCGTAATAACGAATAGCTACCCCAGCTTCTACACATTTTTCCTCGATAAGCATGGCGTACAGTTGTCCATTTAGCCTTACCTGGTGACGCCAGTGTTGCCGACCGTGCGGTACGGAAAAATTGGGTAGTTCATCATCATTAAGCGCAACTGCTTCTTGTACCATCTCCCAACCTATACCTCCTATTATTTGCTTTCCCCATGCGAAAAATATTCCGGGAAACGCCACGCCCCCCGTAGTGGTGGTACCCCCTAGCTGGCTGCCGTTTTCAATAAGTATAACCTTCCGCCCTGCCCTAGCAACCTGAATTGCTGCCACAACGCCTGCGGTACCACCTCCAACTACCACTACATCTGTATCAAAGGATTGCTTTTTAACCTGATAGGGTTCTTTCTCCACTTCTTGCAGGGGAGAAAGCCTATTAGAATTAATCCCAAACGAAATTGCACCCAGTGAGGCTAATGCTGATCTTCTTTTCATAGTTTAATATTTAAAAGTAGGGAATATCCAACTGCAGCAATTACCACAACTTAGTTACTCCCAATTCTCCAATCTTTACTATTTATATCTATTTTAATAACCAGGATTTTGATCCGTTAGTGGATCCAAGGCCTTGTTATAGTTAAGTTCTGAATTTGGTATTGGCCATATTAGATGTTTGTCTAAAACCGTAATTCCCTTTTCCTTCAGTATAGTGGCTTTGACTTTACCCGTTCTTTTTAAATCGAGCCAACGCTTTCCAAGATATAAAAACTCATAAGCCCTTTCGGTTAAAACCAAATCCTCAAAAGTGGCTGCATTATAATCAGACAACGCAAAGTCGATTTCGGAAGCAACCTTTGGGTCATAGCCATATGCTCTACGGTGCACCTTATTAAGCGCTTCAATAGCCTCGGCCGTCGGCCCATTTCCAGCTTTAGCCGCGGATTCTGCATAAATCAGCAACGCATCGGCATAGCTATAAACGGGATCATCATTTCCCGCACCTGTTTGGCTAATGGCATTGGGATCGGCAAATTTTGAACTAATTAACGTATTGGCTCCAAGTCCAATATTTACCTTATTCCAAAGCCCATTTCTTAAATCCCTTTTGTCCCAGGCTTTATAAAACGGATCCGTGGTTTCGCCATATACCACATAAGCACCGCCAAAACTGAATAGCTTCGTACTTGGATGGTTGGTAATCCAAAGCATATAATTACCCTGTGAAATTTGACGTGAATACTTAAAGAAAAATATTTCTTCAGTGGTGGTTACAAGGTCAGGGCCAAAAACATTGATCCGAAAATCCTCTGCTGTTTTCACTGGCACCAAAGCAAATTTCCCCGACTTAATCACTTCATCCGCCTTGTCTCTTGCTTCTGCATATTTTTTTTGATTCAAATAAACATCCGCCAAAAGCGTTTTCGCGGCCCATTTAGAAGGTCTTCCGGTTTGAGCAGGTTTATCTGGCAAATTGGTTTCAGCCTCTTTCAGATCAGCAACAATTAAATTATAAACCTCCTCAGGGGTACTTTTTGCCAAATTGATATCATTCATATTCGCTTCGGTACGTAACGGCACCCCGGCCCAATTCCGAACCAATTGAAAATAATTAAAGGCTCTTAAAAACTTCGCTTCACCCACATATTTTTTAATATCCGCCTCACTGATTGCATTCCCTTTTGGTGCATTCGCAATCACGATATTTGCATTACGAATACTCAAATAAAAGGCCGTCCATAGTCCACCTACACGGTTAATATTAGCATCATTAAAACCTTGGTATTCATGTAACGGCGCCCAACTTCCTCGGCCATAAGCATAGTCTGCCTGACATTCCAAAGTCGTTTCATACACTGTATAGTCATTGCTCCGTAATGGCGTATAAATGGCATTGGTAGCTGATTCTACTTCGGCTGCCGTATTAAAAAAAGTTTCAACAACAATGGATTTTGGCTTTTCTATCAGTGAATCTTCACAAGCCGATAACACTAGCACACAAATCATTACAAAACCATTTGTAATCCATTGCGAAACTAGCCCTAACTTATAGTTACTATTAATGTTTTTCATCTTGACCTATATTATTATGAATAATATTTTAAGTTTTCGTCGTTTATCAGAATCCTACCCGTAGGCCAACTGTCCATGATTTGGAGGTTGGATAGCTATTATGGTCTATCCCTTGAGAAATAGAATTATCGCCACCACGAGAGTTTACTTCCGGATCCCACCAAGAATATTTGGTGAATGTCAATAAGTTCTGAGCACTCGCATAGAGCTGCGTACTTCTCATCCACTTCACATTCCATTTGGCCAAAGGTAAATTATACGCAAGTTGAACATTCCGCAGGCGCAAATAGGAACCATCTTCCACAAATCGATTAGACAACCTGGCATTGGCATTTCTGGTAATGATAGGATATTTGGCGTTGGTGTTTTCTGGGGTCCAATGATTATAAAGCACCTCTCTAGGCATATTCAAGCCAAAGCCATAGTCAATGGTGTTGACAATAGAACTAACATTCAAAAGATCATTACCTTGTACTCCTTGTATAAACAGAGATAAGTCAAAACCTTTGAATGACATCGTGGAGTTTAATCCATAAATAAAATCTGGATTAGGATTACCAATATAAGTCTTATCATTTTGGTTAATGGTTCCATCATTATTTAAATCAACAAAATTCAACTTACCAGCTTCCGTGTAGCCATCTTCAACATACCCCCAGAATCGGCCAATCGGCTCACCCTCTCTCAGAATATTAGAGGCATCGTTGATAACGACCACATTGACATTGCCACCCAAAATATCCCCGTCATCATAAAGTTTCACCACTTTATTTCTATTAAAGGAAATGTTGGCATTCAAATCCCATTTAAAGGCCCCCGTAAAAATGCGACTGTCTACACCAAATTCGAAACCTATATTTTGAACTTCTCCCACATTTTGAATCGTAGAAGTAAAACCCAATGAAGAAGGCAAGACCACCGTATTAAGCAGGTCTCTTGTGTTTTTGATATAATAATCGGCTGAAAGTAATATCCTATTTTTGAAAATAC
>CAXBLH010000032.1:0-21576 GCA_963976315.1 uncultured Dyadobacter sp. | reverse complement strand
TTTTGGGATTACATTACCTTCCTTGTCGAGGTACATGTCTGCATCCCCCTTACTAGGGGCTTTTTCTCTAAAATCCAAGCTGATGCTTTTCCCATCGCTGGTTCTTAAAACCATAAATCCACCACCCCCAATATTACCCGCCGATGGATGAACAACTGCCAAGGCAAACTGAACTGCTATGGCAGCGTCTACGGCGTTCCCACCCTGTTTTAGTATAGCTACACCCACTCTCGAGGCTTCGGGATGCGCAGAGGCTACCATTCCGTTTTTGGATGCAACTCCTTTGCGGTCGTTGTAAAAAGCTTTTTGACTAGGGTCATCCGATAAAAATTGATACACGCCCGTTGATTCCTTCACGGTGCTCTGGCTGCAAACATTGCCAGCAATGGCGAATACAAGGAAGAATAATGTAATTGGTTTAGTCATAAACAGTAGATTAAGAGTTGATTAGTTAAGATATAAAATGTTTATAAAATTTTTTGCTACATATTACTTTCATTCATTTTTTACTTCAAATCTTATTAATTTTTTTACTATTGGTGCATCTTAAATTAATATTATGCCTTTTATACGAAAGTTTGCGTTTTGCATGGCAAGCCTTAAAGTCAAATCTTACCCGAACTACTTTGTCGTTGCTTGGCGTCACCGTCGGAATTTTTGCTATTGTTGCCGTTTTTACGATTGTTGATTCTCTGGAAAAGAGTATTCGCGAAAGCCTAAGTTCCATTGGAGAAGATGTATTTTATGTTCAAAAATGGCCTTGGGGGTTTGGTGGAGAATACCAATGGTGGAAATACTTTCAATGGCCGAGTCCCTCCAATGCAGAATATAAATTTCTGTATGATAACCTCGACAAAGCCAGTGCAGTAGCAGTGATGGACTTTAAAGGAAATGTTACTTTAAAAAACGGTTCCAACAGTATCGAATCATTGGTACAGGGCGTTTCCTATGAATTTGCCGATATTTCGGAAGTGCCATTGGAAAATGGACGGTATTTTATGCAACAGGAAACGATGAACGCGCGAAACGTTGCCATTATAGGTGCAGACATCGCGGACGCGCTGTTCCCTTACCAAGAAGCGGAAGGGAAAGTGTTCAAACTGGCCGGTTATAAGTTTACAGTGATTGGCGTACAGGAGCGGAAAGGGGAAAGTCTGGTTGATTTTGGTGGGAATCCTGACAAAAAATGTATCATCACTTATGGGTCATTTGCCAAGCTATTTCAATCAGGGAGGCCGGATCCGGATATCGTTGTAAAAGGTTTTCCAGACGATAAGGGACTAGTACAAGTGGAAGCAGAAGTGATAGGTTTAATGCGTACAAAGAGGGGTTTAAAGCCCCGTGATGATAATAATTTTTCAATAAATCGTCCGGAAGCAGCAGCTCAGGCAGTGTCAGGGGTGTTTGCAGTACTTACACTTGCGGGCTGGGTGATTGGTAGTTTCTCTATATTGGTAGGAGGTTTCGGGATTGCAAATATCATGTTTGTTTCTGTCAAAGAGCGTACTAATCTCATTGGTATTCAGAAGTCGTTGGGGGCTAAAAACTATTCTATTTTGGCACAATTTCTTTTTGAGGCAATTATGTTAAGTCTAGTAGGAGGGGTAGTTGGAATCTTATTGGTATATGGGCTCACATTTATGTCATTGGGTAGTTTACAAATTATTTTAACACCGGGGAATGTTATCTTAGGTTTGGGAGTATCTTCCATTATTGGGGTGTTATCTGGAATTATACCAGCGATGCTTGCAGCACGGATGGACCCCGTTATTGCCATACGCGCAAAATAAATAACTTGCATAAATCATTCTGTTTTACGAAGTTCGTCTTCAATCCATAACTTTTACATTATTTACCATGAAAAAATGGACTTTTTTGATAATATTCCTCGCAATTGTTTTTGGGATATTATACTATATTTCGTTTGGCTATTATAGCGAAGGGAAAAGAGGTGGGTTTGTTAACAAATTGAGTAATAAGGGATATATATTCAAAACCTACGAAGGAGAATTACGAATAGGTGGTATGTTTGAAGGTGACGGAACCTTGAACGCAGCAGAATGGCAATTTTCCGTTGAAACCAGTAACAAAGAAGCGATTGCTAACTTGGAAGAGGCTATTAAAAATGGCACAAGGGTTTCGCTCACTTATGAAGAGAAATTCTTTAAACTACCTTGGAATGGTGAAACAAAATACTTGGTAACCAAAGTGGAATTGCTGGTGAATAGTCAAAGGCATTTTCAACCTTTGGACCCGTCGGAGCAAATCGCTCCACCACCACCGCCAGTAGAATCCACTGATTCGACCACCGTTCTCTAACAGGAAAGGATAAGCAAAAGGGCTTGAAGTTATCTTCAAGCCCTTTTGCTTATCCTCCTGATTTTTTTGCTTTGTATTTTTTAGATAGCAGCCAAGTAATCACTTTTTCACGGTGATCTCCCTGCACCTGAATTTCGCCTTCTTTGACGGTACCGCCACTGCCACATAATGATTTTAGCAGTTTTCCTAAATCCGTTAAATCTGAATCGGTACCAATAAACCCTTTTACAACAGTACTTATTTTGCCGCCGCCTTTTCTTTCCAGCCAAACCCGCAGGTCTTGTTGCGCTGGTGGGAGTGTTTCAGGCTCATCGTGATCTTCCTGGTACTCGTAATCGGGGTTGGTGGAATATATAATTCCCGTGCGGTTCTTTTTTGACATGACTATTTCTTTACAATATTATTTTCAAACTATTTGGTTTTATTTTGATTTCCAAGCGGTTGGTGCTTAACTGCAACGGTTCTCCGTCATAATGGATAATGGGTGGTACTTGGGTTTCTAAAAGGGCATTGGAAGCAAACTGATATTCAATATAGCGAGAGTTTTTCATGGTTTTACTAAACAACTGGTACACCATAGGAACTCCGTACCAACTTGGGAATTTATGAATGGTACAAATATTTAACTGACCATCCGTTACGCTTGCCTGCGGCGCTATCCAAGCATTATTACCGTACTGGCCAGCATTAGCGATTGTGATGGAAAAAGCATTCTTTTGGATTTGATTCAATAAAAAATTTTGTGGTTGATAGTTCCAAAAGGATTGAAAAGTAACTTTCATATAAGTGAATAGTCCACGTGTTTTTTGCTCACTAAACAGTTTTCCTACATGTGCATCGAAGCCAACACCTGCCGTACAGAAAAAAGGAATATCATTGATCAGGGCACTGTCAATAGTCGTTTCGGTTCCATTAAACAGTTTTTCCAAGGCCTTTTCTATATCCATGGGTATTCCCAAATGCCTCGCAAGTCCATTGCCTGATCCCATCGGTAGAATGCCCACCGCGGTGTTTGTATTTACTAGCCCACTCGCAATTTCATTCACAGTACCATCACCGCCTATGGCTACGATGGCCTTCCAGCTTTTAAGGTCTTTGTGGTTTTTAACGATCTCCTTGGCATGGCCTTGTGCTTGAGTGAATATAATTTCAGCTTCAACATCAAATTCCGCGGCGGTGGATTTTATTTTTCGGGCTATCTCATCGGATTTTTTGCCGGTAGTTGTACCCGAATTAGGGTTTATAATAAATAGAAATGATGGTCTGTCCACGACTAAGCAAAAAATAAGAAAAGGAGTAATATGAATACGATGATGAATAGGTAATATAGTCCATCAATGAATGGATATTTCTGTCTATCCAGTTTTTTTAGTATTTTTTCAAACATCATTTTTTTTCTGTTTGGTTACAATTGTTAAATCTTTAGGGATGTATTAGCTTCACAAAACGTTAAAAGCGAAACCTAAGAGCCTGTTCGAATTTTAAGAATTGAACTGTTTACCGTCTATTTTTTGAGCGAACCAAGGCAAATTTTGTAACGATAGCCATAGCTATCGTACGACGAACCGCCCTGAAAAATTTAACGTAGTTAGAACCAAAAAATAGCATAAACAAATTATTGGTTAATTATTAAACAGCCTCTTAATCACAAAACTCTATAAAAATAATGAGAAAGACACTTTTGACTTTTTCTCTCTTGTTTGTACTGATCGTATGCAAGGGACAAACCAATGATAGCAAAACGCAAATTTACACAATTCTGAATCAACAAGTTCGTGATTGGAATGCTGGTGATATTGCTGCGTTTATGAAAGGTTACTGGAATTCCGATTCTTTGATGTTTGTGGGAAAGGCTGGCGTTACGTACGGATATGATGCCACTTACCAAAATTATTTAAAAAGATATCCGGATCGGGCAACGATGGGGAAGTTGACGTTTGATTTTATAAATCTAACCTACCCCTCGGAAGATGTAGCATTTTTGGTAGGTAAATTCCATCTTGAAAGACCTGAAAAGGGCGATGCAAGCGGGTACTATACTTTGCTTTGGAGAAGAATCAATGGGCAATGGTTGATTGTTTGCGACCACACAAGTGGTTAAAAAGCAAGCTGGATAATTTTGGTATTATTCAAAATTATCCAGCTTGTAATACTATTGTCTTTGGAACGTAAGTAAAACATTTAAATCCGTGTTAGTGGCATCCGTAACCACCACCATCGACATGGTATCTCCATTTTGAATCAGATCAAAAGTTTGGACACTGGCATCGTTGGTTAGCTTTAATTGTTTGTTCTCTACTTTCCAGTTGGTGGCACTACCCACAGTGAGGTAGCCTGTTGTACTTAATATGCTGGTTGCCGCATCACAACCAGAAACAGTAACGTTGTTATCGGATTTAAAAACAAATTTCAAATCCAAATAACACGGTGCGACGGTTGGAAGCAATGTTAGGGCAGTAATGGTTACGCCTGTTTTTTGTGGCGTAGCGGCACTTAGTTTCCAAGTGCCCACAATTTCATTTTGATCCTCAGCCTTCGGTTTCTCATCCTCTTTACAGGAAATAATCATTACCGAAAAGCCTAAAAATAAGATGACAAGTAGGAGATTTAGATTGGATTTTTTCATACGTGATTCGTTTTTATACATGAGGGTATAACGGGTAAACCTACAATAAAATTTTTGGTTGAAATGAATTAGTGCTTATTTAATAACTTTTTTATCTTGATTTCGAGCGTTTTCTAAAATGGTTTTTGCAGCATTTAGCGGATGTTCCCTTCCTTCCAAAACGGCGCTTTCCAATAGTTTTAGCTTATTTTGGAGATTTTCATTGCTATAGAAATCGTGAATTAAGCTGTTTTGTATGGACTCATGCATCCAATTAGTATTCTGATGCTGCCTGTTTTGGATGAAAAAGCCATTTTTCTGAGTGTACTTTTGAAAGTCTTGAACGAATTTCCAAATCTTATCAATACCTGTCTTCTGAATACTTGAACATGGTATTACCTCAATTGGAAAGCCAGAAGGCGGATTTTGTAAATAATGTAATGCGTTTTGGTATTCCTGAGCCGCCTGACTCACTTTTAATTTATTTTCTCCGTCGGCCTTATTAATGATCATCAGATCTACCATTTCGATGATCCCCCTTTTGATACCCTGTAATTCATCGCCTGCACCAGCAAGCATGAGAAGCAGGAATATATCAGTCATGCGTTTAACGTTTATTTCAGATTGTCCCACGCCGACGGTCTCTATTATTATAGTCTCAAAACCAGCTGCTTCACAAAGCAAAATAGCTTCACGTGTACTTTTGGCAACCCCACCCAATGTGCCTGATGCAGGTGAAGGCCTGATAAATACACCCGGATCGGAAGCTAAATGTAGCATACGGGTTTTATCTGCCAAGATACTTCCACTGTTTTGAGTACTAGAAGGATCTATGGCCAGAATAGCTAACTTCGCTTTTGAATGTCTTATTTCTTGACCGAAAGCTTCTATAAAAGTACTTTTTCCAACCCCCGGGACACCGGTTATACCAATTCTTAAGGAATTTCCAGAATAGGGCAAAATATTTGAGATCAGGGTTAATGCCAAATCGCGATCAGAAGGTAAAACGCTTTCCACCAAAGTGATTGCTTTACTTAGAATGCTACGATTTCCTGCCAATACACCGTCGGTATAGGCTGATAAAGTGAGGCGATTACGCATAAAGTTTAGTATAGTAGGTGATTGGAAATAAGCAGAGTAAACTGCAATTTTAAAAGTTTTTTTTAGATAAAAGGCGAAAAGAGGTAAATTGCTCGTTAACATAAAATTAGTATCAATATTTTTAATAAGAATGAAAATTAATAAGTCTGGCCTTTGTTCAATTATAATTAGTTGTGTTTTAGGCATATCAACCTCGTTTGCACAGGAGGCTAGTAAATCCAAGTACGATGCTCACGTTCTGTTTCATCCATTATTTAATTACCAGCCAGGTAACGAGATACGTACAGGAAGTGGCTCACCAGGCCCTCACTATTGGCAAAACCGTGCCGATTATAAAATAGAAGTGAGCTTGGATGAAGCGGTCGGAAAAATAGACGGTGAAGTAGTGATTACCTACAAAAACAATAGTCCGGAAGAACTCCCGTTTCTGTGGTTACAGCTAGATCAAAATGCTTTTAATAATGATTCAAGGGGCGGTAAAACTACGGCAATCACTGGTGGCCGTTTTGGTAATATGGGCTTTGACGGCGGAAATCAAATAAAGGCTGTTGAGGTACAATTAGGTAAGGAAAAGTTTATAACCGCTAACTATATTATTAACGACACCCGAATGCAGATTCGGCTGGATAAGCCCTTAAAAGCTAATGGAGAAGTCGTGAAAATTAAAATTGGGTATAGTTTCAAAATACCTGAATACGGTTCGGATAGGATGGGTACATTGGACACCGAAAATGGCGTTGTTTATGAAATGGCTCAGTGGTACCCAAGAATGAGCGTCTATGATGATCTGGAAGGGTGGAATGTATTGCCTTATTTAGGAGCAGGAGAGTTTTATCTTGAATATGGCAATTTTGAGTATAATATTACCGTGCCTTGGGATCATATTGTTGTAGGTTCGGGAGAACTATTGAATCCTAATGACGTACTCACAAACGTGCAAAGAAAAAGACTTGCACAAGCGGCAAAAAGTGATTCTACTATCATGATTCGTACTAAAGAGGAAGTGGGCAGCGTAGATTCGCGCCCAAAATCATCGGGTACGCTTACTTGGAAATTCAAATGTGAAGAGGCGCGTGATATAGCTTGGGCAAGTTCTAAAGCCTTTGTTTGGGATGCGGCACGTATCAATTTGCCAAATGGAAAAACTTCGTTGGCGCAATCCGTTTATCCAGCGGAGGATGGTGGCATAAAAGGTTGGGGACGTTCAACGGAATATGTGAAGGGTTGCATAGAGTTTTATTCAAACTATGTGCACGAATATACTTATCCAGTGGCCACCAATGTTGCTGGCATAGTGGGTGGAATGGAGTACCCTGGAATTGTATTTTGCAGTAGCGATAGTAGAGAACAGGATTTGTGGGGAGTAACGGATCATGAGTTTGGACACAATTGGTTCCCAATGATCGTGGGTAGTAATGAACGTAAATATGCATGGATGGATGAAGGCTTTAATACCTTTATCAATTTCTTGTCGGGTGAAAACTTTAATAACGGAGAGTATAGCGATCATCGGCTAGATAATTTGCACCGTATTGCCCCTATTTTGTTTAGACCTAATGCGGATCCGATCATGACTATTCCTGATGTGGTTCAAGCGAGTAATTTGGGCTGGGAAGCCTATTATAAACCGGGTATTGGGTTGAAAATTTTAAGAAATAAAATTCTAGGAAAAGATCGTTTTGATTATGCCTTTAAAATGTATGTACAGAAATGGGCCTTTAAACATCCAACACCATTTGACTTTTTTAGAAGTATGGAAGATGGTGCTGGTGAAGATCTGGGGTGGTTCTGGAAAAGTTGGTTCTTCGAAAACTATACCTTGGATCAAAGTGTAAAAGAGGTGACCTATATGGATCAAAATCCTGAAAAAGGAGCCATCATCACTATAGAAAATTTAGATCAAATGGCGATGCCCGTTGAGATCGATATAGAAGGTATTTCAGGTAAAAAAACCAGAATGACCTTTCCAGTGGAAGTTTGGCAGCGAGGTGGTAGCTGGATGTTTAAAACCAGTACTACTGAACCCATTAAATCAGTAGTGATTGATCCCGATAATAGTTTGCCTGACATGAATCCTGCAAATAATATATGGAAGCCATTTAGTATGGGTGGTGAAGAGGAAATAAACTAAAATAACAGAAAAAGCCTTGCGATCGCAAGGCTTTTTCTGTTAATATAAAAGTCGATATATCTGCTTGGTTTAGATAGTAATGAGCATAGCTCCGTAGGAATACCCACCGCCAAATACAGTTAATACCACATTTTGGCCTTTTTCAAACTTTTCTTTGTTTTCTGAGAGTGCGATGGCACAGCCTGCCGAGCCAGTATTTCCCAAGTATTGTATATTGGAAATTAATTTTTCGAGGGGTAAGCCTAGGGTATTAATTACGTTCAAGCTAATCCGATGGTTGGCTTGGTGTGGAATCAAATAATCCAGGTCATCAATAGTAAGTCCGCACTCAGCCAGTACTTGTTGGCTCACTTTGGGCATATAAATACAAGCATTTTGAAATACATCACGGCCGTATGGCATCACCACTCCCCGTTCGTTGGGGCGAAGCACTACCGCTTCCACGGCTTTTCCGCTGGTAGCAGCTCCAGCAGTGATCAGTTTTTTGATATGCATATCACTGTCACTCAGTTGCTCTTTTGAAATCAATAATGCTGCTGCACCGTCTCCCCATAAATGGCCAGAAACAGTATCAGACTCATTATAATAAGCAGTATTATGATCAGAAACAATTACCAGGGCTTTGGATGCCTTCCCCATTGCGAAATAGCCTTCTACTACCTCAATGGCGTTCAGGAAAGAGGAACAGGCCGTAGATAAGCTCAAAACGGGAATATGTGGGATTTGGACATGGTGCTGTATGGCATGTCCCAAAGTAACGATCGTATCGTATGGTGTGTAAGTAGCACCAACAATCAAATCAATTTCATCTTTGTCATAGGGCATATCTTCCAAAAGTAAATCCACTGCTTCAATAGCCATCGTTGCAGTGTTTTCCCCTTCTCTTGCTTTTCTCCGTTCGAAAATTCCTGTTCGATCAGATATCCATTCGCTAGATAGGTTATTTAAATTTGTAAAATATTCATTTCCAACAACTTGGCTGGGATAGTAATGGCTTATCGAATTAATATACATGATTGGGAAGTTGTCTTCGCAAACTTTAAATCTAAATTGTCCCGAAAGTTAAATATTTCGTAGAAATCGTAGTATTTAATATTTGAACAATTCAACATTATATTTAAAAAATACCAAAATAAGAAAATGGAAGCAGAAACTTTTTTAGCTAGTTATCATTTTCAAGTTTTTTATAAAACATTAACAATTTAGTCATCTCTTTTGTCCAATTGTAATTCAAAACAGCAGATTTTTTTCCGTTCTCACCCATATTTTTAGCTTCATTTGGATTATTGATCAACCATAAAAGTTTTTCTGCAAGAATTTCTGGGCTATTGGGATCAATACAAAAACCGCAATTGGCATCTTCGATGACATCGGAATATAGTGCAAAATTGGAGGTAATTACTGGTAATTCCATGGCCATATATTCAAACAGTTTGGTTGTATAAGATTCTGGATAATCCGCTACAGGCTTTAGCAAAGCAATGCCAGCTGTGGCGCCTTCGGCTTTCTTAATGGCCACCCGAAAATCGGTATAACCATAAAAATTCAGACGGTGCTTTAATTTTTCAAAACCTTCGATACGCATTAATTCTAGCTTAGAAATTCGGACAGGTCCGAACAAATTTACTTTGAAATCAGGAATTATCAGATTTAAAATTGAAAAAGCCTTCAACATAATATCAAAGCTACGTTCTTTTGATATGATTCCACAATAAAAAAATTCTGGCGGGGTACGTCTGAATCTTGGTTTATAATGTTGGTTTATCAGGTCAATAGAGGCATAATTATGAATAATTTCATAATCGTGTCTTAAATCTGTATAATAGGTAGGATAGCTATGTTCTGTGAAAACAAAATTAAATTTTTTTCGGGCAATCTTGTCGAACAACTTCCAGAAGTTTCTAAATAAAAAGGAATTATTGTAAGTCTTGATTTCAAATTTTTTAAGTAAATTCTCCTGTACCTCATAAATGATAGTTGCACCGAACCATTGTAATATCAAAGCAACTGGAATCAATTCAGGGACGAAAATATGAACAATTTTTGGCCTTATCAAAACGCTTTTTAAAAGTGCCAGCGGATGACAAATCAAAATTCGTAGTGCCAAATTTTTAAAATAGGGTAGCCCTTTTGTCGTAATATTTTCCGCTTTATTATTTTTAGTGGTATTAGGTAGGCAACAATAAACCTGATAGTGTTCGGCAAGGCTAGGTGCTATTTTTAAAACAATCCTGGGGTCGGTTGCTGGATGAATGGTGCTTAAAAGTAAGACACGGTTCTTCATGCATTTTGGAGTATTTCCTTTGCAGACGAGGTTCCGATTCTATCCGCTCCGGCTTGTATAAATGAGATCGCCTGTTCGTAGGTCTTAATGCCTCCCGATGCTTTTATTTTAATAGAAGGCGGCAAAATTGCTCTCATTTTTTTCACAATTTCCAAATCGGCACCAGTAGGCGCAAAGCCAGTGGAGGTTTTTACAAAGTCTGTATTGGCCTCTGCACAAATTTCGCATGCAGTATATAGGTCAAAGCTATCCAAATATGCAGTTTCAATAATCACCTTTGCAATAGCCTTCGAGTGATGTGCTAGCTCGATAAGTTGCTTAAGTTCTTCCTTAACAGAAAGGTAGGCCATGGATTTAAACTGGGAAAGGTTCATGACAATGTCCAGTTCGGTAGCACCTTGTTTTAAAGCTATTTCGGCTTCTTTCAATTTGGTGGGTAAGGTGGAAAAGCCTAGTGGAAAGCCTATCACGGTACAAGTTTCAATTTGTATAGGACAAAACTCCATCATTTCTCGCACATACGATACGTAGCTAGGGGCTACGCAAATGGCCTTGACCTTGTAAATCCAAGCCTCTTCACATACCTTTCGGATAGCTGTTTCAGAAGCTATTGGTGAAAGTAAAGTAGAGTCAATAAATTGTGAGAGATTGTCCATTCACCTAATTGTTGAATAAGAAAGCCCCGCCGAAAAGGACGGGGCTTTCTTAATGGCACTAAATAGTATTATGCTTTTTCTTCTGTGGTGGAGTTATCAGCTTCCACCTCTTCTACTTCTTCAGAGGCTGCTATAAATAGCTCAGGAACATATTTCGATAATAAATTAAACCAAGTAATGATTTTTTTAATATCTGATACATAAACCTTAGATCTGTCAAAATCGGGAAGAATTTCACTTAAAAACTCAATAAGCTCCTTGTCGGAAGCTCCTTTAACAGCCAATTTTATTTCTTCACCATGAACTTCCTTAATCTTAAGAAATACTTCTGAAAGAGCGATAGATTCTTCTTCTCCGTCGGTGAATATGGATACATCCTTAAGAACAGATACTCGGGCAGTAGGGCCAATTAATGATTTTTCTCTTTTGTCGTCCAAACTTTCAACAATTACACCTGCTCTGCTTGGTTTGAGAATTCGGAACAACCCACTTTTCCCAGAAACATTTGCAATAGTCTTAAGTAACTCCATTCCGTTATTTTCTATTTGTTCACTCATCCTTTCAGGCCAATTAGTTTTCTTAAAATTTTATAATAGAATATAGATTCGATTCCTGTCAATTTTGTCGCAAAATAAGTGAAAGATTAATCTGGAAACAACCTTAAAGTTATATCATGTTATGAAACGTGGAATTATATTTATCTATTGTATCCAAAATAGCTTCACTTCCTTGGTTTTTTTCTGCTGAAGTTACAAAGTAAGGTGGGGCTTCTTCCCATATTTCTAATAACTTTTGGGTGTAATTGGCGACTTGTGTCTCAATTTGATAAGCTTTTAACTTGTCCGCCTTCGTGAAGATAATATGAAAGGGAATACCTGCTTCTCCCAAATTTTGCATAAACTCAAGGTCGGCTGCAAGTGCATTATGCCTAATATCTACCAGTACAAAAGTGCAAACTAGGTTCTTGCGCTGGTATAGATAATCATGGATCATTTTCTCCCATTTTTCGCGCTCTACCTTGCTAACCTTCGCATAACCATATCCTGGCAAATCTACTAGATACCATGTGTTATTGATCACAAAATGATTGATAAGTTGTGTTTTCCCAGGCTGTTGCGAAGTTTTGGCGAGAGATTTTTTGCTCGTTATCATATTGATTAACGATGATTTTCCTACATTTGAACGGCCAATGAAAGCATATTCAGGTATATTAGGTTCGGGACATTTGAGGTAGTCCGAATTGCTCATCACGTATTTAGCCTCCAGAATTTTCATAACTATCAGATATTAATCATTTACTTTCTGTTTGTTAACAATTGATAATCGATCTAACTGGAAAGATTAGTTTTGAACAAACTACTTAGAATTATTGTATTGTTACAAAGGTACTTCTTTCTTTTATACTATTAATTTCGGTATACCAATTGGAGTTTAAAAACCGTTTAAAAAGATAAATAGTCCATTACAATTCAATTATTTATAATGAAATCGTTAAAAACCAAACTGGCTTTCGCAGTCATGATGCTAGCACTTTCAATCGTAACAGTTTATGCTACCGTTGAAAATACTACTACTACTAATAATGATGATGAACAGGGAATTGTTTTCGTCAAAGGGAATTGGGATTCTATAATCAAGAAGGCAAAAGCAGAAAACAAGGTTATTTTCTTCGATGCCTATACCACTTGGTGTGGCCCTTGTAAGTTGTTACAGAAAAACGTATTCACAAGAGAGGATGTTGCGAAGGTTTTCAATAAGGAATTTATCAATGTGAAGTTCGACATGGAAAGTGGTGAAGGGCTTATGTTAGCTAAAAAATATCCCGTGGAAGGTTATCCAACTTTATTCTTTATTGCCCCGGATGGGTCGGTGGTTAAGGAAGTAATTGGATACCAAAAGCCAGAAACGCTCCTGAAAATTGCAAAACAAATTAAAGTACCCAACCAGGTGTCGGAGAATTCCAAATAATTTTTTTAAAAATTTAGAGGCTGTTTAATAATTAACCAATAATTTGTTTATGCTATTTTTTGGCTCTACCTGCGTTAAATTTTGAAGGGCGGTTCGCACAAAAAATATGCTATAAACAATTCTATCATTAAAATTTAAACAGGCTCTCACAAAATAGGCTTTATCGAAACAAATAGCCACAAAATATAGTTTTTGCCTATTTTTAACCTTGCTGCAGCGGACCGTTTGGGTGGAGGTGTTTTGCCAAAAAATATTTTGGGACATTTCTTTTTGAGACGGCCTCGTTAGGTGCGTAAGGGATTTTCTTTACCTTGAGGGTGGAAGTCCCGAGCGAGAGCCTCAGCGGTTATCGTTAGTAACATGCATTGGAAATGGGAGCAATCAAGTCTCATGTGATATGCCACATCAGACAAAATGCATCAGCATAGGAAATAAAAATACGTATTTATAAAAATGAAAACCGTTGTAAGAGTAATTTTACAACGGTTTAAGTATCCAAATAATTTAATCTAAAAACTGTTTCGATACTTTAGAGCTAGCCTCAGGAAGTGATCCGATTTTTAGCTTTACACGGGTCAGCTTTCAAAGTGTTTTCCTTTTATTCGAAATAATTGGGTACCCTATGGCCGCTATTTTCTAATAAACGATCTTTTCGGAAAAGTTCAATATCGGCAGTAACCATATCGTTAACCAGGGCTTTAAGATCATATTTCGGTTTCCATCCTAATTTGGTCATGGATTTGGTTGGATCGCCAATCAGTAATTCAACTTCTGTTGGTCGGAAGTATCTTGGGTCCACTGCTACCACTTCTTTGCCAATTTCTATTTGGAATTCAGGGTTAGAGCAACTTACCACTTTCGCAACTTCATTTTCACCTTCACCGTTAAATTCTAAGGTAATCCCTACTTCCATAAAAGCCATTCTTACGAAATCACGAATACGGGTAGTCACTCCTGTTGCAATCACGTAATCCTCCGCCACTTCTTGTTGAAGTATCAACCACATGGCTTCTACAAAATCTTTGGCATGACCCCAGTCGCGTTGTGCATCCAGGTTTCCTAGGTATATTTTATCTTGAAGACCAAGGGCGATTCTTGCCACGGCTCTGGTAATTTTACGAGTAACAAACGTTTCACCTCTTAGCGGTGATTCGTGGTTAAACAAAATACCATTGACGGCATACATATCATAGGCTTCTCGGTAATTTACAGTTATCCAGTAACCATAAAGCTTAGCTACGGCGTAGGGTGAGCGAGGATAAAAAGGGGTGGTTTCGGATTGAGGAACTTCCTGTACCAGACCATAGAGTTCCGAGGTAGAAGCTTGGTAAATCCTTGTTTTTTTGGTAAGACCTAGTAATCTCACTGCTTCTAAAATCCGTAAGGTGCCAATACCATCCACATTCGCCGTGTATTCTGGCTCTTCAAAACTAACCTGTACGTGCGACATAGCACCAAGGTTATATATTTCATCGGGCTGTACTTCCTGTATGATCCTGATAATATTTGTAGAATCGCTTAGATCACCAAAATGAAGATGAAATTTAGGATCTTTTTCGTGTGGATCTTCATAAATATGATCGATACGCTGCGTATTAAACAAAGAGCTACGGCGTTTTATGCCATGTACTTCATATCCTTTTTTTAACAGTAATTCGGCAAGGTAAGCTCCATCTTGGCCCGTTACTCCAGTTATCAGCGCTATTTTCATAGAATGGTTGTAAAAGTGTTATAAAATTTAATTTTCGTAGGGTGAATTAAGCAATAGGCTTTT
This sequence comes from uncultured Dyadobacter sp., assembly GCA_963976315.1. GTDB lineage: Bacteria > Bacteroidota > Bacteroidia > Cytophagales > Spirosomataceae > Dyadobacter. The sequence continues at coordinate 6,738 of CAXBLH010000032.1, read as the reverse complement.
TTTGATTTCCACGCGGTCTGAAAGAATTACTGCTGATGAATATTGATCTTTAATTTGATCCAAATAAGCCTGCGCATCTCCACGGTACATAAAATCTCCAGCCTTTACACGGTAAGTTGGTTGGGAATATGACATATAAGGAACCAGATCAGGAAATGCCCTATAGATATAGGACTTGGCATTATCGGCATCCTGCCGCACATTGCCCACATAAAGCTGAATTCTAAATCCATTAATATACTTGATAGATTTATTTTGCTCTTTGGTAGCTTCCAAAGCTTTATTAAGTTTTGTTGTAACTGATAATGTGTTTTCAGGCTTTTCAGCAATCACCTCTTTTTCTAGACTTGGTTCTTGAAATTTTCCGGCAATTACTGGCTCCAAATATTCAAAATGAGGACGTACCTCAGATAAGTCTTCATTATATATTGAACCTGATTGGCTCACAATGGCTTTTTTGCCACAACCTGCTAGTAAAAAAATTGCTAAGATGAGTACAGCCCCCAATCCTTTTTGTATTAACAACATAGAAAACAATTAGTGTGATTGAACTTCCAAAGTTAACCAAAATGCATGAATCACCATAATGTGCAATTTTGAATCTATTAGCTACCTTTGCCGAAACCAATTAGATTAATAAAAGATGTTAGCCAACGTTTCATTACGGCCTTATAATACTTTTGGAATAGATGTAATAGCCAAGAACTTGGTAATAGTAAATTCAAACATAGCTTTGGCAGGTCTATTATTAGATCCAAACTGGTTTGGGATTGAAAAACTTATATTAGGAAGAGGTAGCAACGTCTTGTTTAGCAGGGACTATGAGGGGTTGATTATACTTATTAGGATAGCAGGGATAACTTGTACTGGTCAAACAGAGGAGGATATAACATTGAGAGTGGGTGCAGGAGAGGACTGGCACAGCTTTGTTTTATACTGTGTTGAGCATGGATATGCGGGTGTCGAGAATCTGTCCTTAATTCCTGGCACGGTGGGGGCTGCTCCCTTGCAAAATATTGGTGCTTACGGAGTAGAGGTTAAAAATGTAATTGAATCTGTGGAAGCAATGAATATAGAAACGGGCGAAGTTCGTTTTTTTAGCAATGCGGAGTGTAAGTTTGGGTACCGCGAAAGTATATTCAAGCGTGAGCTAAAAGGTCAATTTGTGATTACCGCGGTCAATTTCAAGCTTAGTAAAAAACCGCAATTTCAAACAGAATATGGGGATATTCGACGTGTTTTAGAGGAAAAAAACATCTCAAAGTTAAGTCTTAAGGCGATTAGTGATGCCGTAATCCAGATAAGAACAAGTAAGTTGCCTGATCCATCACAAATTGGGAATGCTGGAAGTTTTTTTAAAAATCCAGAAATTCCAATAAGTCAGTTTGAAGAGTTGAAAGTGAGGTTCCCAAATATACCAGGTTATCCTATGCCCAATGGAATAAAGGTGGCTGCCGGTTGGCTCATTGAACAGGCAGGTTGGAAAGGATTTCGCTCCGGGGAGGTAGGTGTGCATGCAAAACAGGCACTCGTATTAGTGAACTATGGAGGAGGAACTGGTATAGAAATCAGACAACTTTCTGCCCAAATTCAAAACTCTGTTAGTTCGAAATTCGGTATACAACTTACTCCAGAAGTAAATTTCATATAATTCATTCATTATGCATTCTCGCAAGGTTTACCTTTCAATATTTTTTGCTTTACTATATTTCGCGATTTTTTTCTTTAAACAACAATTCACAGGCCCCTTATATCAGGATGAAATTCATTATTTGCCTACTGCAGTAGAATTCAGTAAAGAGCCAATTCCTTCCTTAAGTCTTTTGAAGGGATATAATGAACTGAATACGCCCATTCCATTTATATTTGGAGGTTGGGTGTTAAAAGTATTTGGCGAGAATATACAGTTTTTGAGGCTATTGACGCTTGCGTTTAGCTATTCTATTCTAATGATCTTTATTTGGTGTAGTACTTCTCAGTCTAACAGATTATTTCTAGCACTGGCTGGGTTAATCGCATTCCCAAATTTTTACTTAATATCGGTTTTCTATTATACAGATGTTTTTGCCATGTTCTTTGTTTTAGCAGGAACGGCATGCTATTTGAAAAAATCACATCTTATAGGTATGCTGTGTTTTATCGCAGCAGTGGCTTGCCGTCAGTATATGCTTGCATTTCCATTGGCCGTCGCCGGATATGAAGTAATTAGTAATGTCCTGAAATTGCGATCCTTTAAGGATATTTCAAAGCAATTATTTATAAACCGAATCTGGATCTATTACACAATAGCCGTTTTCAGTATTATACCGTGGTTAGTACTGTGGAATGGTCCCGCTCCAGCAGCAGTAATGGCGGATCAGTATTACGACTCGGACAAGATCGTACATTATAATTTTGGATTTGTGTTATATGCCAGTGTCTGCCTAGCCGTTTATTATGTGCTACCCGAGGTGATTTTAACCAAAAAATGGAACTATTTCTTTAAGTATCCTGCGAAAAGGCCAGTGTTATTTGGAGTACTCTGCGTGATAGTAATCACCTTGGTTTGTTTTTCTCCAGCCATGCAGGCATACAATCCTTATTTTACTTGGCCTTATTTGGGTTATGTTGATCAGCTGATCGAGACTATTGGTATTTCTGGACTTCTCAAACAAATAATATTTGGGGTACTGATGCTAATTACGTTAATGCGATTTGTGTCATACAAATTTAATTTGGCCAGCTTTGCAGTGCTGATTAATACCATGCTGCTGGGCAAGGCACAGCTGTCCTGGGATAAATATTCCCTCCCCTTAATCATGGTATTGTGGTTTATACTTCTCTTTGACTCTGAATGGATGTTTACCCGAGAAAAAAAATTAGCAGTTAGTGCCGAACCACCACTTGTTTCGTAACCGATTTATTACCGATACTGATCCTTAATATATAAGTGCCTTCTTGAGTGGAACTCAGGTTTAAAGGAACAAAATTAACGGCATCGTATTTTAAGCTTTTTACGGTTATCCCCGAGGTTGAAATTAGATCAATACCATTTATAAAATCATTCTCAGCATAAATATTGATCAGGTCCGAAGTTGGATTTGGATATACACTGATGGCATAATTTGAATTTTCAATTCCGGAAATCACGTCGTCCTGACTTACTTTGGTATAGTTAATAACCGAAAGCGATGTTTCAGATTCTATGGTATAGCCTCTAATTTTATAGGTATTTTCTTTGTCCTTTATAGCTCCTTTATAAGTGTAGGACGTTTGATCGGCGGGTAGATATAATATAATATGTTTTTCTGTACTATCTTTTCTTTCGATGATATCAACTTGGTAGCCATCCACTTTTGGTAATAAGTTCCACGAAAGAACCACATTGTTGTTTACTTCAGAGACGGTAAGGTTCGGCTTTCCTAAATCCTGGTATGGGAATATTTTGTTATGATGAAAAGCCAACGCTCTAAATCCTAGCTTGTTTCGTAAAAAAGGGCCTATATATACCCAGGGAGCAGTTAGAAGGTTGCTGTAGTGATACTTGGAAGGCAAGTATTTTATTAAAGTATCATTGCCCACTTCCTTTAAGTTTACAATGATCTTATTTGCTTCTGCTCTTCCAGACTTCAACTTTTGCCATTGTTTATTTAAATAGAAAAAATCCTTAACAGCATAAATAGATTCTGGCTCTAGGCTACCTTCAATATTTACGTTAAGGGTATCATTGGGATAGATCATTTCTTGATAATCTTCAAACACCATGGTGATTTCATCTCGTTCGGGTGTTGAATAATAAGCTTTTTGGAAACTTGGGGAGGTGATTTTTTCTGTTTTACCATAATGATAATAGCCTGCCATGTCTGCCAGCTCTTTACCTATAGTGAGGTATCCATCAAGTACATAATGAAACCCATTCCAACCAGGAGCACCTAGTGCTGCGTAAGGCTGGATAATCGGATATTTTAGATTTAAGGTACGTTGTTGCTCGCGAAATTCTCCAATACGATCGTCATAGCTACCACCACCGAATAACGGTAGTTGAAAAACATAAATTTTTTCTACCATGGGATAGTCCTCTGCCCACTGTTTTACCATCAGGTCAAACTTAGGTGCCCAGGATAGCGGATCTGGCGAAGCGGCTTCGGCCTCTCCTTGCCAGTAAAAAATACCTTTTAGTTTCGGTAGCAGACCAGTGTTTCGGGCGTAAGTTAATAAAGCACCATAAGCGGTTCCTGTATCAAAATGGTCATTTGCGTTACGCGCCAAAAGGTGGTCGATAGAAGCCCCTGCTAAAGCTCCGTTAATAACGCAAGTGGGGATCTTGTATCTTTCTGCAATTTGTTTTTGAAATTCTATCCCAAATGTTCCTACCCTTGGGCCTAAGTCATTGGATAACCCCCATACAGTGCCAATTTCTGGGGCTGTACCCATGGATCTTGCATATTCATGACGGTATTTATAGTCGACCTCCCAGGCCACAGCATTCGATTGTCCATATATAATATAGAAATCTCCCCCCACAATATCTTCCCGTTTTACAAGTAAAGAGGAATCAGTGGCAGATTTGATTCCGTACACTTCAATCGCGTATTCTGCAAGTTCTGCTTTTATTTTTGTGGTTAAGCTGAACGGCGCAGCATTATTTTCATTATAAGTTAAATTGCTTTTGGTATACCCCGTTCTGGTATTATTTCTGAATTTAACCATTGAAATAGCCGTAAATGCGGAAGGGTCCACTTTACCAGAAACTATCACATCGGCCATGTTATCGGCTTCACGAGCAAAAAGTTGTTTGTTTGAAGGGAGTTTATCGAAATGAAATGGGCCATACTCTTGGGCATATGTATTCACCGATAAAAGACCACAAATAATTATTTTTGAAAGCAAACCTAGTTTCATATCCTGACTTTGATAAGTAAATTAATGGTTGGTGTACTATCTGGATTTCAAACGATTTTATTTGGGTAGTTCAAATAGTAAAACATACAAATGTAGTTAAAAACTGATTTATCTTTTTTGGCGAACCAGTAGCAAGGGTGGAGAGGGGGACACTTCTCCTAATTTGTGAGAGTATGTACTATTCGGATTCTTCGTGTTCTGATTCGATTTTTTGGATCTGAATGATTAAAAGTAGGTAATAAGCCAAAACAGGATGTCTGTTTTTTTTGGATCGGCCGGAATGAAATAAGTTACTTGGTTATTGTAAACGGTTTTTGCAAAAAAAACTGTCTGACCAAGAAGGAGGAAGGGGCCGGCCCGCGGTTATTTGTTGTGTTAAAACAACAATTAAGAAAACTTATTCGATTCATAAATTTCCATATAGGTACTCCCACCTTAGATTCAGTCAATTAATGAAACAGATTCCATATTAATTGTTTCAAAGAATGAAGTTTAGGTCGGAAGCTAAATTAAGTTAATAGCGCGCTAGTCACACCCTACTGCTATACCTATAGAGAGTATGTTGAAATATATAACCCGAACAGTGGTAAGAGTCCTCGACCAGATAGCCAGTCTTATCAAGCAGGTACCTATCAATTAATGTTTACAGAGAGCATTGCTTCCTATTATAGTATGCCTGATAGCATATCCGTTTTTGTGGGGCCTTTTATTACCTATAGTAATGATTTAGTTGCTTCTTCCTTTCTTTCATGAATCACTAGGGGCGGAACCAGTTACGAACTTCTCGATAAGTATGCAAACTTGGTAATTAAGTAAATGAATGGAAGCGCAGTACCCAATGCATTATTCTTATTAGTAGGAAAGATAAAGAAGGGGGTGAAAGCTTTGAGACTATCCCCATTTTAAAAAGGAGCGTAATACCGTATTATAATAGGAATGATAAACACCTTATATAACTATAGATTGGAGGTGATAGCAAATCCTGCATCATCAGCAGTTGCGAAACCAATCATATTGTTTTCTCGAACTTTAGGAATGAAGCGCCTTAGGACAATAATCTTAAATGATAACCTCTTCTGGTAGGTAGGGAAATAGAATGGTTGAAGGAAAACCTGTATTTGAAAATGGATGTAACGAAGGTTAATGGGTAAGTATACTAAACGGGAATGGGGGGAGGTACCTATAGTATAGATATACCAAAAATCAATGGGTCTGTATTTTGTCCTTATATAAGGATGCCATCAATATTAGCAAAGCCGGAATGTTGATGCTATCCACTTATCATTATCTTTTGTCAAAAGGATGGAGGCTAGTATACCTATTCGTAGGATTTAGAGTGTGGCAAACCGATGGTTTAGCTAGATAAGCAAGTTTTTGATGGGAGAGCTCTCACAAATGGACTAGTATAAGCGATATGGGTGGTTTATAATGGATATACCTACTACATGTTATAGGTAAACGAGGTGTGTATGCGAGTGCAATGGAGTCTTCTCGTATTGGTCTTATTCCGGTGTATGGTTTATCGAAAAAAACTTTTGTGTATAAGTAACTGATTTTGAGCAAATTGTTAGAATATCAAAAAAAACTTTAAAAATATTTTAGGCGGGGGCTTGCATCTGGAAAAAATATGTTGCACCTTTGCACTCCCAAACGGGAACAACGGTAACGAAAACGATCGAGACCACAAGTTCTGAGAGAGATCGGAGCAAAGTTCTTTGACATGATGAAGAGAGCAAAATAAGGTAATAAGTGTTTAAAGACACAGTTACTTTTCGGAGTAACGAAAACGTACTTATGTACAAACAAAATTTACAATGGAGAGTTTGATCCTGGCTCAGGATGAACGCTAGCGGCAGG
>CAXBLH010000031.1:0-21592 GCA_963976315.1 uncultured Dyadobacter sp. | reverse complement strand
TTTTCCGGGTTTGCTTTTAAGGACAGTTCATAAGAAGCATCGGAACGGGCGTGATCACCCAAGCCGTTATAAGCATCACCAAGTTGTCCGTAGATAAAAGGAACCATATTGCTATTTTCGCCCACCAGTTTTAAGCTCTCCTCAAGAGAGGAAATGGACTGCTTATAGTTTTTCTTGATGAGATGAGCCATCCCATTGGAATACCACAGCATTCCTTGGTTGGGAAACACTTCGAGAGCAAGCTCCGAATGTGCCAACAAGCTATCTGGCTGACTTAGTTCGCCATCCAGTTGTAATATTGCCCCCCAAATTTCGTAAATCGAGCCGTCTAATTTAGCCGCTTTTACATAGGTGTTACGAGCTTCTTGTTTCTGGCCATTACGCATCAGGAGGTCGGCATAGATCACATAAATTTTGGATTCTCCCGGATGTGTTTCCATCAGCTGTTTGGCAAGTGCAATGGCCTCTGCATTTTCCTCTTTTGTTTTCAGCATCGATAAATAGCCCGACAAAACTCTAATCTTAGGTTCTGCGTCAAGATTTGGATTGGCAAAAACAATTTTCAGCTCTTGGTTACACCTTTCTATATCTCCATTTTTTCGATAGATATCTGCCAAAAGTACATGCGCTTGTGCCTCATCCGGATTTATTTTGATGGCTTCTTCCAGTGGTGAAACCGCCTCTACTATTCTGTCATTGGCAATCAATAGTTCCGCTAGCTCAACGCGATAGCTTACTTCCCCGGGCTCGGACTCAATGAGCTTTCGGGCCTCCTCAAGGGCCTTGTCGAGCTGGTTTTGTCGTAAATAAAGTTGTTGCTTTTGTTTGGTAATTTCCTCCGTCACCCCAATAGACCTTTCCAGTCCATCGTAGGTCTTAATGGCTTTATCAAACTGGTCATTGAAGACATAAGTAGCCGCCAGCTCTATACCATATTGGATATTTTCGGGATGGGCACCCACCAAAATTTCGTATATCTGAGATGCCTCGCTATATTTTCTTTTTTTAGCATACAGTTCAGCGAGTTGTTGCGCATAAAATTCGTTTGTTTTATCAAGATCAAATGCTTTTTTAGAGGCGATTAACGCTTCTTCCATTTTCTCTACCTTAATGAAGGCAGATGCCAAGAGAAAATAGGATGCCGGATCTAGTGGAGCATCTTTGATAAGTTTTTCAAAAATAGGAATTGCCTTTTCCGGCTCCTCCTTAATCATAAATTTCATGCCTTCGGTAACCGCAGCTTCGAGTTCTAAGGCATTAACCGATGATTTGCTTCTTTCTGTTCGTTGCTCCTTGTTTCTATTTTTCCGCTGGGCGAAACTCATTTGAGCAACTCCAAAAAGAAGTAAGATTGTAATAAATAAAGGTATTTTCAGCAATTGGGTTCGCATATATAATAAAATGAGCCGATGGTCATATCCATGTAATTATCAAAGTTACCAATTTTTTTAACGTTGTAGTCGTTGAAAAAATTTGAAGGTCGGGCGTTTACTATACGAAGTTATGCCACCAAGTCCTCAATTTACCTGATAAATGTAGCGCGAAGCTCCGGGTGTTCCTTCCCTAGACAATGCATCTACACGTATAAGCACCTTGGTATGAGCATCCGAATTAAAGTATTTAAATTGAACAGTGCCGTTACTATCTGTAAACAAATTTGGAGTCCAGAAGAGGGTAGAACGAAAATCAGGACGGTTGGCAAACGGTGTGTCGATATTATACCGAGGTGCATAAAAGTCACGAGGAACGTCATAACCTTTAATTTTTGTAACCAAAACGCCTAATACAGGGTCTTTGGAATAATCATAATTTTCATTCCCACGTTTGGTAAGTATCGAAATAACTCCATTTCCTCCTCGGCCACCATAGATAGCAGCTGAGGCTCCTTTTAGCACTTCCACCACATCAATATCAGAGACGCTCAAGCTCATGACTAAGTCTTTGTCGACCGGGCTACCATCGAGCACAAATTGTGGCTCGCCTTGGTTGCCACGGATATAAACCGAGGCATTAAAACCAGAGCCCTGAACTTGTACTCCCGCTACACGGCCCATGAGCAGGTCAAGCACGGAGCGCGCGCTGGCCGCCATTTGGGGAGTTACCTTCACCGAAGCATCCGCATTGGAATAGAGTCTTCTGCTATCATTTTCTACGGTTTTACGCCCTTTAATCGTGACTGCATCGAGGAGCCTTTCACGGTTGGCCCTTATTTGTCTTTCGATATTTTGATAAGCATCCGCTTGATTCAAAAATGCCTTCAATTGCTCACTGCCGACTGTAATGGGATAAAAAGGTGTTTTTACCAAAATGGCTTCGGGCATATAAGGCGGGTCGATACTAAAGTTCAAATTTTGATTGCCCTTTTTATTCATACCCTGTAGCCGCACCGAAAGGGAATCCGTAAAGTCTAGGCCATAGACTGTAAACCTCCCAGTAACGTCTGTTTCGGTGGTTGTAAAACCAGATAGACTGTCTTTATTAAAGATAATTGAAATAGGCATTGATTCCTTAATATTTCTATTCCCTTTGGTTACCATGCCCGAAAGTGTAATTCCATTTTCCACCAATTTTTCGGGTAACGCCAGAGAGTCTTTTAGAACATCAGCCCAATGGAACCGGCTCCAGCCATTGGAAGCCATTACAAAGTCGAGAAATATTTTACGATCGGCATGGGTAGTATCAAAATAGTAAGCCGGGGTTTCGATGTTTCCTTTTAAGTCGGACGACAACAATAAATAACTTTTGATATGTTCCTCATAATCAGAAACGGCAACCTGTCCCAAATCCACCACGGAAGCTGATAAAGGGACTTGCATTGGCGCACCTTTGTGGTCTTTGATGGTGATGTCCACGGTGGTTTCTGCTCTTGTTGGATAATTTGGTTTGTCGGTATTGATTTTAACTTGTAGGTTCTTGTTGTTATCCACAAAAACGAGTCGTTCACATACTGGTTTATAGCTTTCATCAAAAACGGTAATATGGGTGATTCCGTCTGGTAATTCCGAACTTGGTAGGTTCATCACTAAACCCCTTTCAGAAAGTTGTGCCTTGGTTGAAAACGCTAAAACTCCCCTAGAATGGCCTACGATATAGACGTTTTTGTTCAGTTTTTCGCGAGATTTATTATAGATCAATACCCGCATTTTATCAGCGAATGTAACATTATCCACGATCATGACTAGTCCGAATGGTTCTATTTTGGGGAAGGCTACTTCTTGGAATCGCCCTGTGGCGGTTTTTGCAATAATGGTATAGCGCTCGTTCAGGTCTGGGACAAAGGGCATCCTCCCCATTCCCAAGTAATCCGTTTTAAAAGCGCTTAGAGTATCCCCATTTTTATTGAGTACATATCCCGAAATCCCAATTCCCAGCCCGTCGGTACCAACAGCCTTGTATGTAATACGAGAGGTAAGTCCATCCACCAAATGACCACTTTCAGGGAAAAATTGAAGGTCAAATGCTTCCAGATTTTGTACCGGAAGTTGCTGTTCTTGATGGTCAAATACATAGATATTTTTCCTGAAAAAGAAGTTGGAGCTAGAATTTTCCATCCAGTTGGTATAGCCACGAAGCGTGTAGGCACCAGCAGGAATGCTGTTTCCCAGCACAATGTCACCATGGCCCAGCCCTTTTGACAGACGAACTCTTTGTAATAAATATTGCTTGCCTGTTTTTTGATGGATTAAGTCGACATATAAAAGCGTACTCGCAGAGTCGGGCATGTGGAAGGCACTCTCCACCAAATAGGCCTTGAACCATAGTGTATCTCCCTGCGCATAATAGGGCTTGTCTATCTGTAAATATGCTTTTTCTTGGGGATAGGTAGCTCTATAAGCATTTAATTTTGTGATAATAAATTGGTTAAAATCGTCCTCGGTAAAAGAGAAAAGCACCAATAGCGGTAGTGTCAGCCATAACAATTGTGAAACTTTTAACTTAGAATGTGGCATAGCTTAAAGGATAGGATTGCTAATGAAATGGTGGAACGTGCTGTAAAAATATTTCGAATATTAGATTTTATGGCGATTTGATGTAGAAAAATAAATAAAAACGTTTTTGGAAAATAATAATAATTGCAGAAGTAAGTTTCCCCCACTACCTATTCACCCTTTTTACTCCCAAATAAATAGGATAACTCAGTACCAAGAAAAGTAATGCGTATTGGCTGCTCGACAGGTCTTGGATGATTGCGATGATCAGGAAACCGATGGAAATGACAAGCATCACGATCGGTAATACTGGGTAGGCGGGCACTTTCCACGGTCTTGGCAGGTGGGGCTCTTTGTTACGCAATGCCAGCAAGGAGGCAAAGCCAGAAGCATAGCCAAGTACAAAAAAGAAGGTGGCGATATCCGACAATTTTTCACAGGCATCTTTTCCGATTAGAATAAGTAATACTGCTATCACGGAGGTAATCGGTAGTGCAAAGGAGGGTGTTCCGCCTTTGTTAACCTGGGTGCCTCTTTTCAGAAAAAGCCCATCCCGGCTCATGGAATACAATACTCTAGGATTAAAAAGTAGTTGAGCATTCACAATTCCCAAGATTGAAATCAACAAGAAAATAGTAACGGTTTTGCCAGATCCAGTTCCAAAAATTAAGGTGATGGCATCAGCGGCGGCAAGTTTGGAATGTATGAGCTCCTCCATGGGTAACACATATAAAATGGCCAAGTTACAGAGCAGATAAATCAAGATGACAAGCAAAACACCACCTATCATGGAGCGTGGGAGGTTTTTGCTAGGGTCACGGTCTTCCTCGGTAAAGTAAGCTGCGGTATGCCAGCCGTCAAATGTGTAAAAAATAGCTTGTAATGAAAATACAATCGGAGCCAACCAGCTCCCATTCGTAACGATTCTTTGGGTGGTAGCGCTAATCTCCTGTACCGTAATGTCTTGTCCATAAACGAAGCAAATAACCACAAATGCCAAGAGTCCTAGTCCTTTCAACACGCTCATGATATTCTGGAATTGACTCGCTAAAGACAGTCCGATACTATGGATTGCGGTGAGTATAACCAAAATAGCAATGGCTAAATAAGGTTCATAGCCCTGAACCGGGGGGCTGAGTAAGGTAATATACTCACCCATGGTATAAACCCCGAAGCCCAGAGCAGCACAAGTACCCAGCCAACTGTTGATCCCTACTACAAACCCAGCGTAATCACCAAATGCCCGCCTGGCGTATACGTACCAAGCGCCTGCTTTGGGTACCGAAGTTCCCAGCTCAATAGTACATAACGTGCCGAGAAGCGCATAAATACTTACTGCAATCCAAAGGCCCATAATGAGCCAAGGGTCGGCTAACTGTTCGGCGATGGGCCCTGGCTTGCGGAGTATACCTGTACCTACTGTCCCGCCCAAGGTTACGGCTATACCGAAGCCCACACCGAGTATTTTTAATAGTTCGTTTTTTGATTGTACCTGTGCCATGATAGTAGGAGTGAAAGTCTATTCTCCTAAAATAGGTAAACTTTGTAAATCATACACTTCTATTACTTACGAATTCGGATTTCGGAGCATTTAAAAGCTTAGTTGTAAATTGCTATTAGGCAGTCTTTCCGTTTAATTTGGAGTAAAAACGGGATATTTATAAAAGCAAGTTTCGGATTTTGATCGGAAAGAAATTTCATTTTCTTTGTAAAAATGTGAATTACCATGGATCAAAACGAATATAATTATAACCGCATTGCAGAAGCAATAGCCTATATACAGTCCCATTTCAAAAATCAACCGAATTTGGAGGAGGTAGCTGCAAAAGTGAACCTGAGCCCTTTCCATTTCCAACGCCTTTTTACAGATTGGGCGGGTACTAGTCCTAAGAAATTCTTGCAATTTATAAGTGTTTCTTATGCCAAGCAGCTACTGGCAGACCGACAAGCCACCTTGTTTGATACCGCCTTCCAGACGGGACTGTCGAGTACCAGTCGTTTGCACGATTTGTTTGTGACAATGGAAGGCATGACACCCGCCGAGTACAGAAATGGCGGTGAACATTTGCATATCAATTATAGCTTTTCAACGAGTCCATTTGGTAAAATCATAGTTGCATCCACCGAAAAAGGCATATGCCATATGGTTTTTATAGAAGAGGAAGACCAAGCAGTTTTGGAGCTAGCATCTCGATTCCCCAAAGCCAGTTTTGTGTACAAAGCGGACGTGAACCAGCAAAATGCCCTGCGTATTTTTGAACCAGGAGAAAATCCTCTTGAAAAAATTAAACTTCACTTAAAAGGTACTGATTTTCAATTAAAAGTTTGGCAATGTTTGCTTCAAATCCCGATGGGAGGGCTGAGTACCTATGGTGCTATTGCGCAAAAAATAAATAATCCAAGTGCATCGCGGGCGGTGGGTACGGCCATTGGCAGTAATCCAATCGCATTTTTGATACCATGCCACCGGGTAATCCAGACTACGGGGAATTTTGGAGGTTATAGATGGGGATCCACCCGCAAGACGGCCATAATTGGGTGGGAAAGTGCGAGAGATGGCTTGTAATTTAGTGTATTATTATCGAACTGAGGAGTTGTTTTATTTCCTAAAAACAATAGGGATGATGCTTAAATCGGTGTCAGTCACAGCCCCGTCGAAGACCTTCCTACGAATTTTTATCACTTATTTTAGCATATTAATAAACATGTCGACAGGCTCAATGTGACTCCTGGTTCAATGATTTATAAAATACATCCACGGCAGCTTGCCGAAGATATAGAAGGCTTAATAGCGTTTCTGCAATGGGTTAAAAACCAAAAAAGCAGAGCTTGCAATGCAAACTCTGCTTTTTTGGTGTCTTTTTATTTCTATTACAAAACAGCCTCAGCAAGTACCAGTACGGTATTATTAAGTACTTCCACCACACCACCATCGATGGTAAAGGTTTGCTTAGTAGCACCGGTATCCACCACCACAGCTCCTTTGCCCAGTGTACTGACCAACGGTGCATGACGGTTCAAAACCTGAAACTGTCCTTCGGTTCCCGGTAATATAACAGAAGTTGCCTCTCCATTATATACCTTCTTGTCGGGTGTTATGATATCTAAATGCATATACAAGCTGCGGTATTTCGCATGTTTTCAAATTAACCTATTCGGTGTAGCCACTGAATAGGTTAACGATTTATAACTAATTATTTACTTGCTTCTGCAAGCATTTTTTCACCTTTCGCCTGCGCGTCATCAATGGTACCTACTAGGTTGAAAGCCATTTCTGGAAGGTGATCATATTTACCATCCATAATCAGGTTAAATCCTTTGATGGTATCGTTAATATCAACCAAAGTACCTTTCAAACCTGTAAACTGCTCTGCAACAAAGAACGGTTGAGACAAGAAACGTTCAACGCGACGAGCCCGTGAAACGATCAGCTTATCTTCGTCAGAAAGTTCTTCCATACCCAAGATCGCAATGATATCTTGAAGTTCTTTATAACGCTGCAAGATGTTTTTAACACGCTGTGCACAGTCATAATGGGCAGCACCCAAAGTTTCAGCATTCAAAATACGTGAAGCTGAATCCAAAGGATCCACTGCTGGATAAATACCTTTTTCCGATACTTTACGACTCAATACCGTTGTGGCATCAAGGTGAGTAAATGTAGTAGCCGGAGCAGGGTCAGTTAAATCATCCGCAGGAACGTAAACGGCCTGTACTGAAGTAATAGAACCACGCTTGGTGGAGGTAATACGCTCTTGCATCTGGCCCATTTCAGTAGCCAAAGTTGGTTGGTAACCCACCGCCGAAGGCATACGTCCAAGAAGTGCAGACACCTCAGAACCAGCTTGTGTAAAACGGAAAATATTATCAATAAAGAAAAGAATATCACGTCCTTGACCTTCGCCATCTCCATCACGGAAGTATTCAGCAACTGTCAAACCTGAAAGTGCAACACGAGCACGTGCCCCAGGAGGTTCGTTCATTTGACCGAACACAAAAGTAGCTTGTGAGTCTTTCAAAGTTTCGTAATCCACTTTGGAGATGTCCCAGCCACCTTCTTCCATGCTATGTTTGAACGCGTCACCATACTTGATGATACCCGCTTCAATCATTTCACGCATCAAGTCATTACCTTCACGAGTACGTTCTCCAACACCTGCAAATACCGAAAGACCAGCATATGCTTTTGCGATGTTGTTGATAAGCTCTTGAATCAATACTGTTTTACCAACACCGGCACCTCCAAACAATCCAATCTTTCCTCCTTTTACGTAAGGTGCAAGTAAGTCAATTACTTTAATACCAGTAAAAAGAACTTCCGTTGCAGTAGCCAAATCTTCAAATTTGGGTGCAGAACGGTGAATAGATAAGCCGTTTGTCGAGTCAATAGGAGCAAGACCATCAATAGCTTCACCAATTACATTGAACAAACGGCCTTTGATAGCTTCGCCTGTTGGCATTTTAATCGGGGAACCCAATGGAGTCACAGTCATACCGCGTTGCATACCTTCGGTACTATCCATCGCAATTGTACGAACTCTGTCTTCACCCAAGTGTTGTTGACACTCAAGAACAACACGTTGACCGTTTGTCTTGATGACCTCCAACGCATCAAGAATAGCAGGAATACTTCCAGCATTCTCAAATGATACGTCTACAACTGGGCCAATTACCTGCGTAATTTTTCCTGTGTTTGTCGCGTTTGCCATTATATGTTTATGAATATTTTCAATGAGGTTATTTTCAGACCGCAAAAGTAGGAGATAATTTGTTCAGTACCAATAGTGTCGGGTACGAAATATTGGATATTTTTTAGAAATATGCCCTTTTTTTGCCAAAATCTTTTCGAATATTAAAAAAAAACCTGAAAATTTTAATTTGAAAAGCCCTTTTTCGATTTAACGTTTCGGGGTAATTAAATTCAAAATTCTTTGGTTTAATGATCAATTAGCTCCACTGGACTGCTGGATGAGGGATACAAAATCTTAAAAATCGTCTCATTTTTTTGCCTAAATGAGCTATAAATTCACCAGATATAGGTTGTCTAAGCGGAGCTTATGGGACTTTCTAAGCCTTGAGTTTAAGTACTTGCTTAGAAAATCCATATATTTCTGGTTGGTAGATTTGTCAATTCAACGGGTTAGTCGAAGTGGTAAGTAGAGACTTAAATCTTTTCATGAATGCACTAATGATTTTGTATGACTACTTTTGTTATCGGAAGTTAGCCGTGTACAATTGGTTATAATGTCATTCCAGCTGTTATCTAACCACCGAAAGCGATACCAAGTAAATCGTGATTCTGTTGATTAACCTCATTCATTTCGTTAAATTTTTATGAAAGATTTGTATTTCTGGAAGGTATGGTCTGCCTCTGAGCGGCGACTAGTCGTTTCAGTTTTTATAATAATTTTAATATCACTGGTTTTTTTGTTGTTCCAAAGTATTGACCCTATTGGTAATACAATCCAATGGAATGTACTGAGTGAAGCCCAAGAAACGACCTCTGTTATCGACCTAATAAAGCTAGATCAATTTCAATTTGGGGTAACCGTTCCGTCGCAACTTATTTCGGAACAATTCATTGCGTCTGTTATGGAGACCAGCACTTGGGACGTAATGGCCTTTATTGTCTTCAGTCTAGTTGGTTTTTCTATTGTATTAGGAGCGCTTACTACCCTTCCCAGGTTTTGGTATTTGGCTTCCATGTTAGTGGTAATACTACTTTTGGCCTCCTCCAAGCTAGAAATGCTCTATGTGTTCGGACAAGGAAGTAAAGTTTTATTAATAATAGCGCTACTGCTTTATGGTGGAATAAGCTATTATTTTCATGCTTTTCGGGTCGACCTGGGAATTGTTGGACGTGTAACGGGCATGCTATTGGCGACACTGCTATTGGCAGGCCTTATTTATATTTCCTCCCCTATTATTTCTGCTGGGCTTACTTTTGCGTCCTACTCCTATCCAATTTGGATCTGCTTTACTGCCATTTTTATACTCATGATCTCCACTGAGTTTATGGCAAATTTGGTCTGGTTAAGTACTGCTGGGCCTGTAAAGCAAGGCAACAAAGGATTGTACAATTTCCTGATCATTGGTGTGCTCTATTTGCTGTACCTTTTGTTGTATTACCTTCAAAATACCAAAGAAATTGATTGGAATTTAACGCTTATCCACCCCGCTTATTTTTTAATCATAGGCGCACTTACGGGTATCTGGGGTTTCCGAAAACGTGCCGATTCTACGCAAAGTGTACTGGCCTACCGCCCACTGGGACTTTGGCTTTATTGTGGGTTGTTTGTCATTGCATCCTCTTTTATAGGTTATGCTTTTGCCACAGCCAACGATCCCGTTTTGGAAGCCATCGAAGACTTGATTATTCAAGGGCAGCTGGGTATGAGTGTTGTTTTCTTGGTATATATATTGATCAACTTTTTTGAAGTGTTCTCCAAAGGACTGGCCGTTCATAAGGTGTTGTACAAGCCACTACGCATTGGGCTTACCCAAGCCCGGTTGTTTGGTTTTGTGGGGGTCGTGGTTTTATTTTCTATTCAAAGGCTACTGCCTGTTCATCAGGCAATTGCAGGTTATTTTAATGGATTGGGCGATTTACATACCCAAACTAGAGAATTTACAGTGGCGGAACAATACTACCAACTGGCCATTCAGCAGGAATTTCAAAATCATAAATCCAATTATGGCCTTGCCTCTTTGGCCTTAAAACAAGGGGATCGAAATGCCGCCGCATTCTATTTCCGACAAGCATTATTGAAAAACCCCTCACCACAAGCCTACGCTGGATTGGCCAATGTATTGATATTTGAAAATTTGTTTTTTGATGCCGTATATAGTTTGAAAGAAGGGATTGGCGTATTTCCGGAAAACGGAGAACTACTCAATAACTTGGGTATACTGTATGCCAAAACGAACGTGGCGGATTCGGCGTATTACTTTTTAGAAAAATCGTTAAAACAAGTAGCAAAACCCGAAGTTGCCGCCTCGAATTTATTATATGTTTTGGCCAAAAACGGGAATCAACCGCTTTTGGATTCTATTGGTAACGACAGGAATACCTATCAAACAACCTCTTGGCAGGCAAATCATTTGGCGATAAATAATCTTCGTCAGCGTTTTGATAAGGTGGCGTTTTTACCAAATACCTTTTCATCAGATAGTTTGCTGAGTGCTTCCAGCTTTGCCTATTTGATAAACTATGCACAGAATCAGGCAAGAAACGATAGCACTCCTGCCAATTTGTATACCCACTTGGCAAGACATAATCCGGTACTTGCTCAAGATTTGAGTTTTGCAGGATTGTATTCAGAATTTTATAGCGGGAATAAAGTGAAGGCTTTGGAAACCATACAGGCATGGGCCGACGATTCCGGCGAGAAGCAACAGCTGTATAAAAAGGTATATGGAAGTTGGTTGTTGCAGCTGGGTTTGTATTACCAAGCCATTGAACAATTTACCGAAGTGGAAGGCACCGAAGGAACCATTGGTTTGGCTATTGCCAATGGACAGCTAGGGAACGGAGCAGTGGCCGGAATACTCATTGATAAGCTACAACAAGGGCAACCCAATGAAATGTTAGGAAAATTGCTGGAAACATTAGATAAAGGGTTACCTATAAAAACCCCTATTGATTCGCTCCGGAATATTGCTTTAAAATCACCCTCCGCAAGTCATTTTGAAAAGGCATTGCGAGCTAATCCATTTGATGAAAAAACGGTGGCAGCAGCGGCTAACTGGTACCGGAAACAAAAACAAACTTCCAGAGCCTACCAAATCGTAATCAGTGCGCTTCGATTTAACGAAACTTCGCCATTGATCTGGGAAGAGTATGCTTATCTAAGTTTGGAGCAAGGTTTATTGACGCAGGCCAATGAAGGCCAATTGAAGGTTCAACAGTTTGCGAATGATGCCGTATATCAGTCATTTGTGGAACGCTATCAGGCTATGCGTGCACTTATCGAAAAACGGCGTGCCGAATTTTAGTGTTTTTGTATTTTAGCATTCCAATGTATACTAAATAGTGATGGAGATTAATTGGCAGGCAAACCTTTGGAGAAAAGAGTTCCGGTTTATGAGGGGCAAATTAATTGTTGGTTTGTTGAAAAAAAATGCGTGGTCTACGGGTGGATATGGTGAATTTAACGGATCATTACTTCGCTTTAAACAAAAAAAATGGTGGAAATCGAGCACCATTATAATGGATATAGAAGGTAAAAGTGAGATTGGTTCTATTACTTATAATTTACTGAAAAGGTCGGCCATTATCATTATTAACGATCAGACGTACAATTGGAAATTTAGAAATTGGTTGCATAATTCTTGGGAAGTTGTGGATGCTGATGGCTCAGCCGTTTTTACTGCAAACAATTGGGGTAAAAAAGGAACCATAGCCATTGATAATATGAATCCTGCAGGAGTACTTGCCGCGATGTATGCCCGTGAAAAACTGTTGACATATATTTCTTAAAATATTGAAAGACTAAATCATTTCATTCAAAAAAGATACTTTTAGCCCTTATGAAAATAATAGAAACCACTGATATAGCGAAGCGTTATATAATGGGAAGTGAAGTGATTCAGGCGCTTAAATCAGTTACTATTTCTGTAAACAAAGGTGAATACGTTGCATTTATGGGGCCTTCGGGTTCTGGTAAATCAACGATGATGAATATAATAGGCTGTTTGGATACCCCCACTAACGGTCAGTATATTTTGAATAACAAAGACGTAAGCCATATGTCGGAAAGTGAATTGGCGGAAATTCGTAACAAAGAAATTGGATTCGTTTTTCAAACCTTTAACCTGCTTCCGCGCATGTCGTCACTGGATAATGTGGCTCTACCCCTCATATATGCTGGGCTGAGCAAGGCAGATAGAACCGAAAAGGCGATGCTTTCGCTTAAGAATGTAGGATTGGAAAATAGAGCTGGTCACAAACCCAATGAGCTATCGGGTGGACAACGGCAGCGGGTAGCAATCGCAAGGGCATTGGTCAATGACCCTAGTATACTCCTTGCTGATGAGCCTACTGGAAACTTAGATTCCAAAACGTCTTATGAAATTATGGATTTGTTCGATCAGCTGCATAGTAAAGGCAATACGATTGTGATGGTGACGCATGAAGAAGATATAGCGCATTATGCGCATCGGATTATACGGTTACGCGACGGACTGGTGGAATCGGATACGATTAACCCTAATCCCAAAAAAATAAACCCTATGGATATCACCGGATTAGAGGATCATTGAGAATAATAAAAAGTGATTTCTCGTGAAAGATCCGGTTTGCAAAATTATCTTTGCACTAACTTACAGGAAGCGATATCAAATGGACACCCTATAAATCCGAATAAATTATCCTATTAGGGATCGTTCATTCGGATTCTTTTTATAAAATTGACTTATGAAAATTAACTTTAAAGACATTATCATATTTGAAAATGAGGACTTTTTATTAGTAAATAAGCCTCCTCATTTGGCTACTTTGGACGAACGTACGGCGGACCGTGGCGGGAGCGTACTCCGGTTAGCCAAGGAATATAACCAGGAATTGCAAGCGGCGCACCGTCTCGACAAAGAGACCTCGGGAGTTTTGGCATTTGCGAAAAATCCTGCTGCCTACCGACATTTATCCATGCAATTCGAACACCGTGAAGTTACCAAGCGCTATCATGCAGTAGCATGTGGAATACATGATTTGGATAGTATTTCGGTTTACTTACCGATTTTACCTTTGAAAAACGGTACTGCCGTAAAAATTGACAAAGTGGAGGGTAAGATAGCTGAGACAATTTTTAATACTTTGAAGGTATACCGAGGGTACACCCTTATCGAGTGTATGCCTATAACAGGTAGAATGCACCAGATCCGTATACATCTGTCTTGTCTCAAAGCGCCTATTGTGAATGATCCGCAATATGGTGGCGAGCCGATATTTTTGTCGAGCCTGAAAAAGAAATTCAACCTCAAAAAGGATACCGAAGAGCAACCCCTCATACAACGCGTGGCCTTGCATGCAAGAGCATTGTCCTTTAAATTAATGAACGGTGAACCCGTGAGAGTGGAAGCACCCTATCCCAAAGATTTTGAAGTACTTGTGAAGCAATTGAACAAATTCGGAGTGTAAGTTTTACGGATAAAAGAAATCTTCAATTATCCGTAAAAACACCATTTGGTTTAAAAAGTAGCTTTTAGGGCCACGGCAAACGCTTGATTTTTTATATTTATTTGCGGCGAAATCTTTATCGAAAGGGGCTGATTTCTTCTAAGAAGTTCTTTTCTAACAAACTTTGCTTTATTGCCATTTTTTGCGGCCTTTACCCAAGATGAAATGGCAAACGGGGTACATATTGCAAAGCTTCCAAGAGCAAGCAAAGCTCCTGTGGTTTGAACATCTATATCGTAGGCGGTTGCTATAAGTATAGTGCCTGTTGCAGGTAATATTATACCAAGTGTGGTCCAAACAATGCCGCCTGCTACGCCTCTTTTAGATTTGGAATTATAGTAATGATAGGCTGTGGATAATTCTTTAGATCCCATTTTTACTATATCAGCTTGAAATCTATTTTTGGTAGGAACAAAACTTTCACTTTTAGAATAGAATCCAGGTTCAATTGGTGGTGAAATTACTGATTCCGGCTTAGAAAGTTCCCTCGGGGAACCATCTAGATTGTCTATTTCACCATTAGCAAAAATAACCTTGGAGGCATCTAGTCTATTCACGGTAAAGACAGGCCCTTGTTCTGAACGAGATTTTCTATACCTAATATATTTATCATTAATTTCTATAACCGAGCCTTGAATAGATGGTTTATCTTTTCTCACAATAGTGTCTAGCACTTTTTGAAATTCATTTTCTAAGCTGCTCTCATTAAAATTTTCGATATCACCATTTCCGTAAAGGATGGTTTGAATGTCTAATTTGTTAATTGTGAAAGTAGGGCCATCAGGGTCATTTTTCTTTTTATATTTCACCTGATTACTATTTACCTCTAAAATAATAGCGTCGATTTTTTTCCCCTCCAGCATGGTTATTACATCGGGGTTTCGAGTGATGGTTTGAGAAAAAGCTGACTTAGTAATAAAACTGAATAGCAAAGAAAGTACAATTAAATACTTGCCAAAAGAGAGATAATTTGTCATAGAGATTGTAAATAAACAAAGAAGAGGATTTTGTGTGATTCTAATTCTGACAAATATATTTAAAGAAACAAGATAATTGATGATGGTAATGTAATTTGTTTCTCGGTTACATTAGATTAGCCTTCGGTTCTTTGTTTAAATATTTGATGATTCCACAACTTCCTAGTGTATTAGATTATCAATCTTTTTGTAAGATCGCTCATTTTTGAATTTTATTAGCGACCCTACCATATCTACCATTTTAGGGTATTTCATCCGCAGTTTGGACAAAAGGTGCTTTTAAAATCGAAAAGCGAACCCCATTTTTAACCACGAAATATTATGTCCAGCTTCTGCATATAGGCCAAAACGTGGCGTAAATAAATATTTAACACCCGCATAAAGTCCTAATGTAGGTCCGCCAGAGCTGCCATAAAAGTATTTAGGATGCTTATTAGGACGGTAGTCGATATGGTCGGGCGAGTAAAGTCCAACAGCCAACCCACCGTACAAATCCAGTTGACGGGTCTTTAAAAAATGTTTTCCATAATGATAGGAAGCTCTTACGGAAGTGGGTAATGCGGTATAAGTACGATGTTCTGGACCAACATAATAGGTATAAAAGTCGGTCTGCAATCCTGCACTGATGTATTTCCCGAATCCATACTCAAAAGAGGCATTGAGCGGAACAAAGTTGGAGTAAGTACCAACCCCGATTCCGACATTAAGAAGCATGTCTCCTTTTTGGTACTGCGCTTGCGTATTTCCGGCCAATAGCACCAACACGCACAAAAATGTAATTTTTAAAGTTTTCATAATAACATCGTTTATTTTCAGATTTGAATAAAAAAACGATGCCAATAGGTTGTGGTGAGTTTGGGAGCCGCCATCAACGGTTGTAGCTCTAAATAGGTGCAAAAATTAAACGACACCGTTTTCAGAATAATAAGTACCAGACTAATTGGGTAGTATCCCATTTTCTTAAATAATAATTGTATTAGTTTAGTTTTAGGGTGCTTTTCTAAACTTATATATATCTTAGTTTAGTTTTAGAGTGCTTTTCTAAACTTATCTAACTTTTAGTTTAAAATTTTGCCTTACCATGAAACATTTTAGATCAGGAAAATATGTCAATCAAGGATATTATAAGAGTTTCCAACCTGAGAGCATCAATTGAAACTGGCAGATTGATGATATGCAGCTACTTAATTTGTTAAGTAAAGCAGACAGATACCTCGGCAGGTTGGATATGTATTCTGAATATGTTCCCATTGATCTCTATATCCGAATGCACATAACCAAAGAGGCAACCCAATCCTCTAAAATAGAAGGTACACAAACGAATTTGGAGGAAGCTTTCTTAGAAAAGGAGGAAAGTGCATTGGAAAAACGGGATGACTGGGAAGAGGTGCAAAACTATATTGGTGCCATGAATGAAGCAGTTAAACTTCTGCACACACTTCCATTTTCCTCACGCCTTATTCGACTAACCCATAAAACTTTATTAAAAGGTGTTAGAGGAAAGCATAAACAACCGGGAGAGTATCGTACCAGTCAAAATTGGATTGGTGGAGCAAGTCTAAATGATGCAGTATTCGTACCTCCAGTTCATACATCAATTGCTGACCTAATGTCAGATATTGAGAAGTTTGCTAATGATGAGGTTGGTCCTTTACCCGACCTTCTGAAAATTGGTCTGATACATTATCAATTCGAAACGGTTCACCCATTTCTCGACGGAAATGGGAGAGTGGGAAGATTGCTTATTACGCTGTACCTTGTTGACAGGGGTATACTTAAACAACCAATTCTTTATTTGTCTGATTATTTTGAAAGAAATAGGACATTATATTATGATAATTTAATGCGGGCCAGAACGCATAATGATATCAATCAGTGGCTTAAATTTTTTTTAGTGGGTATCATTGAAATCTCTAAACTAGGTGTAGCAACGTTTGACGGAATATTGCAGCTACATCGAAACCTTGAAACAAAAATACAGTCATTTGGGTCTCGGGTCGGAGAGGCAAAAAAAGTAGTTGAGTACTTGTATGAGCAACCTATCATAAACGCTTCAAGAATTGAGGCTATTACTTCAAAGTCCAAGGCCACGAATTATAAATTGTTAGCTGATTTTGAGAAATTAGGGATTTTGACAGAGATTTCTGGTGGACAACGCAATAAATTATATGTTTTTCAGGACTACCTTGAGCTTTTTAAATGAATAGTATATTTAGTTTTAATAGTTATTTCTGGCTTTGTCAGAAGACTTAAAAATTCCTTAAATAATACTCGTACGCACAAAAATGTAATTTTTAAAGTTTTCATAATAACATCGTTTATTTTCAGATTTGAATAAAAAAACGATGCCAATAGGTTGTGGTGCTACGCCTCCTTTAAGAATTCAATCTCAATAAATCCACCAGCAGCATTCGGGTCGGTGACGAACTGAGGAATGCCATTTACAACATCTAATGATTGTTTATGGGTATGTCCCGCAAAAACGCCTAGCAAATTAGAGGCTGAAAATACTTCTTCATGAAAATCCATGGTGGTAGGAGTATGTCCATTCTTTGGCCAGCGCACCCTACGCTCCACCTCATAACCATGGTCAGCATCCCAGCCCCATTGCGGATTTCCACAGCCAAATCCCATAGGACGACCGGGTGCATACAATGGAATATGGACAAATAACACCAGCGGTTTTCCTGTTTTTAGTTGCTCACGAAAAAATTGAAGCTGCTCCGGCATTATTTCATAGGTGGAGTTGTCTAAAGTAACAAACCGAATACCATTAATTTCATCCACAGTCATGAGGGGATTTTTACCTTGATACAATGGCTTCAGTCTGGTTTCGCTCCATTGTTTCCGCAAATCCGCTCGACTGCCTTCCATCCCTTCATAGTGCCAGTCGTGGTTACCTGCGGCATACTGGTATTTAATTCCTGATGTACTAAGTTGGTTATATGCCCATTCGATGGCAGCTTCGGAAGGAAAACTAAATAGATCCCCAGGCAATGCTAGTAAATCGACCTTAGAACTTTTAGCCAACCGTATCATTTCTTCGAATGATGCATTGGGGTTTGTAGGTTTGCCAGTCTGGAAATGACGGGTTTCATTATAGGCCTTGGCCATGCGGCCACTATATTGGGTATAGGGTTCTCCACGCTGGTCGTCCATCCAAAGGTGCGTATCGGACACCATTAAGACCTTCACGGGTTTACTTAACTCAGGGACGTAAATTTTTACCTTATTCTGATCTAAAGAGAAACGACTTTGTCTTTTTGGTGCACTGGCAGCCTGCGTATGGTTGGCTATACCTACCGCTGTGGCGGCAGTAACACTAGCTTGAATAAAATTCCGTCGTTTCATCAGCATTATTTTCGTAAGTACTATACAATACGCTTATAAGTCAT
Organism: uncultured Dyadobacter sp.; assembly: GCA_963976315.1. Classification (GTDB taxonomy): domain Bacteria; phylum Bacteroidota; class Bacteroidia; order Cytophagales; family Spirosomataceae; genus Dyadobacter. The sequence goes on along the minus strand of CAXBLH010000031.1, from coordinate 3,114 downwards.
TTTGCATAAGAATTTACCAGCCTAGCATTGGAAATGTGAAAATGAGAGGGGGTGCAAAGCTATCATTTCCCTTATTGTCTTTGATTCCAAGTCTATGCTACACTTTAAAATTTGAATAGGCTATATCAAAAAGAAATGTTACCTATAATTTGCTGCCTTATACCTCCCATTAAAAGGTTCGTTTCCACCGTGAGGTTAAAAAAGGCAATTATATTTTGTAGTTTATTCCTTTGATATAGCCTGGTCAATTTCCTTCTAAAAGGTCAGAACATGATCAAATGAGGCAATTCGGCCTCGAAAAGTGCTGTAAATTCTTGAGTTGAAAGTATACTTCCTTGTTGTTTTGTATTTTCAGCCAGTTTATTTCCCCAAGTTGCAGCAGCTACCCTTTGAGCAGGAGTCCCATGGTGGCTATTGCTTGTAAAGGAACAGTCTCCAATATTTGAAAATACTTTTAAAAATAATTGTACTCGTTTCCATTGCATCGTAGCTCCTCTAGCATGTGTTAAATAATAGGCGGAATAGGCATCAGCCATTAATTCAGTCCTACGTGTTGCTTCTGGACTTTTTTGCTCTTCAAACAAACTTAATTGAAATTGTATTTGGTGTCCGTATTCATGACTCATGATAGACTCAGTTGCAACATCCAAATAACCTAAGGTGGCATATCCGAGTACAATTCCATCCCCCATAATAATTTTTGAAGGGATAATGCCTATGCTCCCTGATTCGAATCCATTTAATGCGAAGGCGTTAAAGGTGAAAATTGGATGGTCTCCGTTTCTGTACTGAGGAATTATTTCCATTAGATATAGTACATAATCAGCTAGATCCTCGGCCACTTGCTGGTTGATCCCTTCGAAACCGTTGAGGTAAGCTCTAATTATTTTATTACGATCAAGAAGCATACTTCCATGCATGCCACCTAAAACCATTCCTGAAGAATTAATATTCCAAAACCGTTTTAAATCTTTAAAGGTCTTCGTACTTTGTTGGGTATACTCACCATGAATGCCAAAATACTGATTGTCTGAGCTATTTTCAAAAAGTAGGGCATCGACAGTAGGTAAATCCAGTAAGGCAAGGTCATCAGCATAATCAAAAGCGGAACTTCCCCCATCGTTAACGACCTCCGACCATCCAATAAGCTCTCCACGAAGCCATTGAATTATTGGCGTATTATCATCACATGGTGTTGGCTCCACAGCTTTACTCAAAGATTTGACCATGTTAGAATAGTATGGATCAATTTTATTTGCAATACTTTCTTTTATTCGCAGTTGAGTTAATATGTTTTTTGGTAATTTGGAAGCAAACGTTTCTAACTTTTCCTTTTGTTCTAAAGTGAGTACCGCTGACGTTCTTGTCGCGGCTCTTTCATTTTGATAAGTTGCTATTTCAGGGGTCATACTATTTTGACCGACATCTTTACAGCCGAAAACTATTAGTAGGAAACCAACTAATAAATAGGCATTTAGTTTAAGTTTTTTCATATTTATTTAAGTTAAATTGTAGTTATACTTTAACAATTTAAGTAAATATTATTAGAAATGTATTTTTCCTGACTTTTATTAAATAGTGGAAAGTAAAATATTTTTTGAGCAATAAATTAATTATTATCTGCTTTTCAATTGTGTGCTTTACTTATTCCTATTTATAAAGGTAACCCCTTAAAGTTGGTTGTGTAGTAAAGGAAATTAGTAACTCTTGAGCCTATTTTATGGTTTGCTGAGTGTTAGAAAAAATCCTTCTCCGTAGCTAAGAGCCTGTTTAAAAATTTACCAATAGTTTGTTTATGCTATTTTTTGGCTCTACCTGCGTTAAATTTTGAAGGGCGGTTCGCATAAAAAATAAGCTAAAAACAATTCTATCATTGAAATTTTAACAGGCTCTAATGACTTCACCTGCCTTAAAACATTTTTTGAAGGAGTGTTTCCCAACTACCGCTTTACCAACTTTAAAGCCAGCTCGCCTTCTGGGATAAGTATGGGGATGGTGAGTACGCCTTGGTCCGATTTGAAATCACCTAAGTCTTGTTGGTCGCCAGAGATGGTATTCACGGCGGTAACGGAATAGCGGCCATTTGCTGAAAGTCGTAAGGTGGATTTAGGAGTTCCCATGGCTTTTAGATATACTGCAAATACCTTGTCTTGGTCGGAAAGTGTATAGGTAATCAGCCCAGGGGCGCTTATCGTGCTGGTATAGTTAGGTTTTAGCTTTACCAAATCGAAACTATGCAAGTATTCGCGAAGTACCTTTAACTGTTTTCGGAGAGCAGTGCTGCCTCCGCCGGGAGATTTATAGGCTCCTTTACCATTTTCATTTCCTACTGAAAAGGAGTAATCCAGATTGTTAAATAGGCTACCGCCACTAAGCATAAATTGCCATGCTTGGCGACGGTACACGAGGTCATCGGAACCAGCAAATCCCGATTCGTCAAACCCAATTACCTTGTTGTAGTGGTAATTGAGCTGCACCGCTTCTGGCCAGGCGTAATGAAAGTTTATGATCGAAATAGGGTCGTTTACATACGGAATGGATGCCTTGAAATTGCTATAATTTTGTGCGATGAGGTGTTTTTTGGCGAGTTTAGACTCTTCATTTGTAATCACTGCTGCAATTTCCGATTGCCATTTCAAGGAAGCTTCGTCAGCAAAATCGGCCTTGTTGGTCCAGTCGTTTTTCACCAGGGCTTCTTTGTTGACAATATTATAAACCGGAACCGTACGGTCGGACCAAGGTTCATTTTGGATTTCGTAAAAGAGGTTATTGTATGGATTCAGCTCTTTCACTATTTTTTGAACCAATGCCTTTTGGTATGCCCAAAGGCCTTTGTTATTAAGTGTGTGTACCTCTATTCTGGAAATGCTATCGGGGAGGTTTATATTATTGATGGGGTTTTGAGGGCAAACCAGCCAAGTTTTGTCTTGGTAAATAGACGTAAAAAGCGTGATTTCAACAATGATATTAAGCCTTTGCGCCACATTTAAAAAATCTTTTAAGCGTTCAAAGTACTTTTCATTGTATTTTGACAAATCATATTTTAGCTTCTCGGAAGTGACTTCTTGCCAAGGCCCTATGTATCTGCCTGGCTTTGGTGCTAAGGTATTGTTT
>CAXBLH010000030.1:0-22268 GCA_963976315.1 uncultured Dyadobacter sp. | reverse complement strand
GAAATCCTTTTTTCTAAGGAGAATTTAGTGGCAATTTCTTCAGGGAATAAGCGATCCCAAGCACCTTTTGTCGGAAAGGGGCCGGGAGCAATTGCGTTTAAACGTATTCCATATTTAGCCCATTCAAAGGCCAATGATTTCGTCATCGTTAAAACGCCTGCCTTGGCCATTGCAGAGGGTACAACCCATCCAGAGCCCGTCCAAGAATAAGTAGTGGATATATTTAAAACGGTGCCTTTGATGTTATGGTCAATCCAGTATTTTCCTAGTGCCAAAGTGAAGTAATAACTACCACGTAAAACAATATCTACAATCAAATCAACAGCCTTATAAGAAAGTTTTTCGGTGGGACTGATAAAGTTTCCAGCCGAATTATTGACAAGACCATTAACGGCTCCAAAAGTTTTTATAGTTTGAGTAATTACGTCTTCTATTTGTTCTGGTTTTCTTACATCACAAACAAGGGGTAAAATGTTTCCACCCGTAAGAGCACGAAGTTCCGTAGCAGTTGTTTCTAAGATTTCAATTTTCCTACTACAAATAACAATATTAGCTCCGAGTTGAAGGAAGTAGGTGGCCATTGACTTGCCAAGTCCTGTACCGCCCCCAGTAATTATGATGGTCTTGCCATTTAAGCTGCCTTCTTTAAGCATTCCATTTTCTACGCTCATCGGTTATGATTTTTTTGATAAAGTGAACTTATTGATTGATTTATGTGCTTTGGTATTAATTAATTTCAGTCAAGTAGGAGTACTTTTTAATAAAAGTAGGCCCGTATTAAAGCTGGTTTATATCGACATTCTTTCTACGTAAATTAATGTTTTATAATCTACTATAATATCGTTTTTAGTAAAAAATTGAGAGGCAACTACTCAGGGCTAAATACGCTAAGAAAAAAGTGGTGATAAAGTTAAATAGATATGACTTTATATTTTAAGTGCGACGTATGCTGCTATTATAGGTATTGGGTAATTTTATATCTTGAAATAAACAAAAATAATTAAAATTTTATAAGAATAAGTTTAATTATTTCTATTAAAATATTTACATTTGTTGTAGTATATATTTATTTTTTATTAAATTTGTTCATTGTCCTCTCCTAGAATAAGTGTCATAGAAAATATTTCCAATAAGAATTATATATTTTTCAATTATTTCCATTGCCATATAGTAATTATTTAAAAAATTTGTAAGCATTCTGACTAATATAAACTTGTAATACATATATTTGCTTACTCTATTCGAAACTTTTATGTCGATATTTTATTTGGGTGATTAGTAAATGTAAGCTAAGTGCATGGATAAAATCGAGAATGAGGCATCTTATTTGACATCGTTTATTTCAGCATATTTCTATTTAGCTAATACAAATTCTACGAAGTTCAGATTTATTTTTAAATATAAATTGTCGACCATATGATTAATTCCTCTATATCCAATGTTAATAAACTCATTCATAAACGGGATATATTAAACACTGAAATTGCGGATTCCATTCAAAACTTGTCACTATTAGGAAGTAATTTATCAATACTAGCAAGTAATAATATCAATAACAACGCTCAGCCTGGAAATACTGTTGAAACGAATAATGGTTTACAATATGCGTCAATTTTTCAGGAACTGATTGTAGAAATAGATAAAGAACAGCGCCAATTAGAAAAATTGCAATCACGTTTCGGAAAAAGAGATATTACAATTGGAGTAGTAGGGAAAGCCCGTCAAGGTAAAAGTGCCATATTACAGAGCCTTTCGGGACTAGATAACGATATTATCCCTTCTGGAAATGGACTTCATTGTACTGCCGTGACAAGCCATATTTCAAATACAGAAAAAAAGGGATTAGAAATATTTGTAAAACTTTACAACAGAGATAAGTTTTTCACGAACATAATTTTACCTTATTACGAAAACCTAGGGATTTCTCCAGTACCAAAAAGTATTGTAGAGTTTGCATCCAGTTCGATTCCTGAATTAAAAAACTGGGATGATGCCAATTCGCTTTCGAAGTACAAGAGGCTGGTAGAGTTGCATATGAATTTTTCGGAATATTATCCGTTGCTTACCGGCTTAAGTAAGTCAATCCCTCAGGAAGAGATTTCTAATTTTGTTACTTATCAATCACAAGACAAGCGTACTTCTTATAAAAGTTTAGCCGTTGAAAGTGTAAAAATAAATTGTCGCTTTCCATATCCTGGGCTTGGTAATATCACCTTAGTGGATATGCCGGGTATTGGGGATGTAAGTTTGAACGACGAACAAATTCGCATAAAGGAACTGGTAAGTAAGGTGGATTTTTTAATGTTTATACGGAAGCCCGATTCCCTAGGAGATGTGTGGGACGGGTCCGATTTGGAACTGTATAATGCATGTAATGAAGCCGTAATGTCTCTTGGATTGCCTGGAGTTACCGTTGCAGATAACGCATTTTTAGTATTGAATAGGGTTGATTTAAATGCGCAGAATAACAATCTACATATTTGTACTGATCTGAAAGAATCCCTTGCTAAAAACGGGATGAAGTTTTCGGATGTAGCCATTATCGACTGTACTGACACCAACGAGGTGAATGATAAAATTCTTGGCAATTTAGGGACGTCATTTATAAATAAAATTAGTCAATTGGATAATAATCTAATGGCTTTTTCACGTCAAAAAATTGCCATAATTTCTAAAAAAGTGAATCAAATAAGCAAAAAACTTGAGTCTATGGAAGAGTCGGATTATAATCAAGATTTGTATTTGTTTAAAAATTTATTCAATGGTCTTTGGAACGCTCAAACCAATGCATTTGAAAATTTACTTAAACATAAATATACGTTAAGCAGTGATCCTAATGAACTGGTTTATAACCACTTCTTGAATACTAAAAAGTATATTAAGCAGTTATTAAATGATTTAACAGTAGACGATATTCGATTGAGTAGAAATGCTGTTGGTTCTTATAATAAGGCTTACGAGGAATATTTGAATGAGTATAAAACACAGTTAAACATTGAGTTTTTAAAGCTTGACGGTATTCTTCTGGAAGTGTTAGATTCTTTAAAAGACGAAGTGTATACTATTCTGAAAACAGAAGGTAAACTTGCTTGTCTTCACAGTATGGAGAATGATTTCTCTTCTATACTCATAAATGAAGTTCGTAGTATCGGTTTTTTAAATAAAACAATATCCTCTTTTGTAAATTTCCAACTGTCCTACCTTGGATATCTTCATTTTAAGATCAGGGAGCACATGGATATTTTAACGCCTGATTTTACACAAATACGATTGTCTCGAACAGATTCTGCAGAGGATATTTTGAGCTATGTGCGGCATTCGGTGGAAGCTTGTTTGTATCAAATTCAAAAAGAATTTGAAATTTGGTCCACAGATATTAATAAGATTACCTACGGAGTTTTGGAGGAGTTTCTGAATCAAATTTTCCGATCGAACCAGGCTAAGGATAATTGGGAGATTTTTTATCAAATGAACCGTGTTAAGGTATGGTCAGATCGCTATGGTAAATTGAATGAAAAACAAAACCAGTTAGCCATACTGAGATCGTATATGGATAGTTCAAAAAAACTTTCCTCTGAAAAAATTCTTAATACTTATGAATAGGACAACAAAAGTAGCATTGCTGGGTGGTGTTGGGGTTGGCAAAACCTCCTGCCTTGTCACGATGCTGGATTATTTAAAAAGTGATTTTTTTAAAAATCTTAATTTGCAGCTCGTTATGGAATCGGCCACGAGCCAGCTGATGATGGAAAATAAGGCCCGGTTGGTAAAATCTTTGGATAAAGGTGTCCTTGAAAATAAAGATGGGATTTATCCCACCACTGAGCTGACCACCTATGAAGTTGCCATTGGTAAGAGAGGTCAGGAGTTTCCTTTACCAATTAACGTCGAATTTCTAGATTATCCCGGGGAATGGATTTCTTCTACCGAAGAGGATCGGAATAAGGTAATAGGCATTGTTTCTAATTCGGATGTGGTGATTATACCGGTTGACGCTGCCTCGCTAATGGAGAATGAGAAGGATAGACAATCAGATCATATTCTTGAAATATTAGAGGAGAGTTTCAATAACCTGACGGAGCCCAAACTTGTTTTGTTTGTTCCTGTAAAGGCTGAAAAATATTATGATGATGAGAGTTCTCGGTTAAATAATAAATCTTATTATAATCTGCTCAAAGGTGTTCAAGAAAAATTCGAAGATGTGATCATTTTCTTGACAAGTCAAGCTATTAAAAGGTATATCAGTATCGCAATTACTCCCATTCAAACATTGGGAAGTTCCAAATTGTTTTATTTCAATAATACCGAAGAAGAAGGTGTTTTGCCGGTTTTTGTAGTTACACATCGTGGTGTTTTTGCACCTAAGCATGTGGATCAGCCACTTATTTTCTTGATTAGTTTTATCCTAAAACGAAATTATATCGATAATCGGAGTGGGTTCTTGGGAGTGTTTAAACGACTCATGGATAAATCAAGCTATTTGAATGAAGCCGCTGATGAGCTAACCACCAAGTTGTCTTATAAAAATGGAGGCATTAAAGTGCTACAAAATTCCGTTGTTTCGAACTTTTAATCGGAAGAACTATAAAACATACTCGTAATATATTATATCAAGACAGTAAAAACGGCACCTATTTTGGCTGCCGTTTTTTATTTAATTTCTAGCTATTTCTATGAGATTCTGATTTTTTTCAGAATAAAGGATTAAGGTTGCTGCGCTAGCAAATACAAGACAGCCATTCTTACAGCTACTCCGTTTTCTACTTGATTCAAAATGATAGAATGGTGCGAGTCGGCAGCATCAGAGGAAAGTTCGACTCCCCGGTTGATGGGGCCTGGATGCATGAGTACTATTTCCTTGCCTAATCTATCCAGCATTTCTTTGGTAATACCAAAAAATTGAGAGTACTCCCGTAAAGTGGGGAAATACTTAATTTGCTGCCTTTCTAGCTGGATACGAAGTACATTGGCTACATCACACCATTGTAAAGCCTCCTGGACGTTGTGCCCTATTTTAACACCCAGATGCTTTAAATGCTTAGGGATTAAGGTAGAAGGCCCACAAACCATCACATCGGCACCGAGTTTTTGTAAACAAAATATATTGGAAAGTGCTACTCTTGAGTGGGTAATATCCCCAATAATTGCCACTTTTTTACCTGCCATATCACCAAGCTTTTCGGTCATAGAAAATGCATCTAGTAGTGCCTGAGTAGGGTGTTCGTGCGTACCATCACCTGCATTTACCACATTGGCATCAATGTGTTGTGTCAAAAAGTGAGGAGCACCAGGGCTACTATGTCTCATCACGATCATATCCACTTTCATCGCCAAGATATTATTGACAGTATCTAATAACGTTTCTCCTTTTTTTACAGAGCTTCCTGATGCAGAAAAATTAACAACATCCGCTGAAAGGCGTTTTTCTGCCAGCTCAAAGGATAATCTCGTTCTGGTAGAATTTTCAAAAAATACGTTAGCAATGGTAATGTCTCGAAGGGAAGGGACTTTCTTGATAGGCCTATTAATTACTTCTTTAAATTGAGTAGCAGTTTCTAGGATGGTTTGGATGTCGTTCTCGTTCAGATTTTTTATTCCAAGTAAGTGCCGAACTGAAAGTTTTGTCATTATTGTAATTCAAGAAAGTTTTGCAAAGATAATAACGAGGGGGACATAAGGAAAGTTGAAACCATATTTTCTGAGTAAAAAATAATTTGATAGGGCTTTAATGGTTGCTAAGAGAAAAAAAGTTGCCCCACTTATAATATTTTTGACATTCTTTAGGAGCTCATTTTTATCTCAAGCTGTAATTTAAATTCCGATACTCCTAAAAAATAGGAAACCTTATCGCGTATGATTTTCTTTAATACTTTTGTTGTTAGCCTTCCGAACTGAGTAATCAACGTGGATATCATTTTCGGACAGAATAGATCCGCAACTAGCGCTGTTTGCTGGCCTACAAAACAGGTAGAACAAGAGTCGAATACCATCATTTTAATTTTACGTTGCCATGAAAATACATTTCTTTAAAACGGTCAAACTAGTAGCGATTTTAATCGCTCTTTCTTTTTTTGTTTCTTCTTCTGCAATTCGACCCAGAAATCTAGATTTATTTTTACTTATTGGTCAATCCAACATGGCAGGTAGAGGTGCAATGAATCAGGAGGAAATGGTGTCCAAAAATATTTGGATGATAGATGCGGTTGAGAATTTGGTTAAGGCCAAGGATCCTTTACATTTCGATAAACCTGCTATGGTAGGGGTAGGCCCTGGGTTAGCTTTCGCTCAAAAAATAATAGAGAAAGGTGCCTCAAAAAAGGTTGGTCTGATCCCTTGTGCAGTAGGAGGAAGTGGTATAGACCAGTGGCAAGAGGGGGTTTTGCATAGTCAAACTGGTATTTATCCTTATGATGCGATGGTTAAACGAGTAAGAGCGGCAAAAAAATATGGGAAAATTAGGGGGGTACTTTGGCATCAAGGAGAGTCGGATAGTTCTCAGGATAAAAGTGAAGTGTATCAGAAAAAATTGGAAATGTTTTTTGATAAACTGAGAAAAGATTTGGCCCTGAAAGACACACCAATTATAATGGGTGAGTTGGGTCCCTTTTATGTGGAAAAGAATTCCTATGCACGGACGATCAATAAGGTTATACATACTGTGGCTGCCTCTCATCCAAATTGCTATGTTGTAACTTCCGAAGGGCTCACTGACAAAGGGGATTCGACTCACTTTGATACGGTATCAGCGGGAATATTGGGCCAGCGCTATGCCAAAATATTTATCTCCACGATCAAATAAATATTTAAATTAATTGAAATATTCTAGGCATTTATTTGAAAAATTGCACATTTGTGAGCTTTCTACCGGTGAAGAACTATCGTGCTAATTTGAATTTGGTGTAGAATAAAAGTTGATACCAATGAAGTAAAATTCTAGGCATGCTTGTAAGTCGGTGGTTTTTAGGTGTTTATGAATTATAATAAAAAACACGCAAGCTTCAAAATGAACTTGCGTGTCAAATTACACTTCATCAACAAACTAAAAACCAAATAAAACTACTACGAAAATATTCGCTTGTCAAGTTTTTTTTGCTGTAGGAGGGGGATTCGAACCACCCACGGTGAGGTTAGCTACGGTACAAATACTGTTGGTGGTCCACCCCAGTCGGCATGAGCCGGCATTATTCCGCGTTTATCCCTTGATCACCACCCCCGAGACAGGAGGGCATGGCTGCCAATTTCATCACCCTACAATAGTGACCTCACTGAAAAGTCCGAAGACTAGTCTAGTTTGATGATGCAAAGGTAAAATTAAAGACTCTAAAACTAAAATATTTTCATAAAAAATTATTAAAATTTACGAAAATTACATATTTTTAATACTATTCTTGATAAAACCGCAATTTTTTGACTGATTATGCAAAAATATACTGATATAGATACGACAGATTTAAGGATTTTAGCTTTGCTTATAGAAAATGCAGCACTTCCGTATACAGAAATTGGTAAACGGGTTTTTGTATCAGGAGGCACTGTCCATGTCCGCATGAAGAAAATGGAGCAACTCGGGATAGTAAAAGGGTCACAGCTTATTATTGAACCTGCGAAGTTGGGATGGGATATTAGCGCATTTTTGGGGATATATTTAGATAAAAGCTCCCTATACGAAGAAGTAGCCAGTGCATTAGAAAAAATACCAGAAGTTGTAAATATTCATTATACAACGGGGATTTACAGTATTTTTATTAAAATTGCTTGTCGAGATACAGGCCACTTACGTGAAATATTACATGATAAAATACAGAAGGTGAGTGGAATTCAGCGAACCGAAACGTTTATATCTTTGGAAGAAAGAATAAATCGTTCCATTCCACTTATTGAAGAATAAAATGTTATGGTTATATTAGTGCTATATTTATATATTGAAAAATTATATATTTGTTATAAATGATTTAATTATGGAAAAAGGTACAACGAGTAACGAATATGTAAGAGGTACATTGAAAACAATTGTACTGAATCTACTGGCCGAACATAAAAAAATGTATGGTTATGAAATTACACAGGAAGTTAAAGAAAGAACTGCTGGAGCAATTTCATTGACATTTGGAGCTTTGTATCCAGTCTTACATAAGTTGGAATTAGAAGGATTGCTTATCACGGAGTCAGTTGAAGTGGATGGTAGAACCCGAAAATATTATTCTCTCACTTCACCTGGTGCTATCATGGCCGATGCAAAAACCAATGATTTGGAAAATTTTGTAGAAGCTTTGAAATTATTATTAGCCCCTAAGGTGTTGGTTTCCAAATAGTAAATGCTATATTAGGATCATTTAATTACTTTCAGCATGATTCGCCTTCAAAAAGATAGATTGGGTATTTTGAGGAAATATTTGCTTGATTGCAAGTTGTCTCCGGAATTGCACGAAGAAATTCTGGATCATCTTGCCTGTGAAGCGGAGGAGAAAATGTGGGATGGCGATTCGTTCGATCACATTATAGGCTATATAAATGAGGTGGCAGGACGAAGTGTGTTAAAAGAATTGAATGCGGACTTAAAACAGTATTTGGAAATGGATCATTCATTAACCGATATGGTTTTTGAAGGACGAAATAAGCAGTATGGTGCCTATGAATTACGTAAGGGTTACGATAAAACTATTCAGAGGTCTCTGATTATCGGGGTTACTATCTTTTTGTTTATGATTTTCTTGCCGGATTTGTATGCCCGGTTAGTTCCCGAAACAGAGGAATCTGATATTAGTTTTGAACTTGACCTCCATAATGTGAATATCAGGCCGATTAGTGAGCTGACTAAAATTAACAATGCAAGTGCATCCACGCACGAAGTTTATGATAAGATAGAGGTGATTCCCAGTACCGAGAATTTATCAAATGAACTTTCTAAATATGGGTTGAGTAACCACGCCAATCTAGCGAGTGATTACAACTTGCCCTCTGACTTGCACTTTAATGAGCAATTATTAGAATTAGCGGATGGGAAAGGCATCTTTGATTTGGTCGATCAAAAACCTGAATTTGTGGGAGGAATGTCTGATTTGATGAACTATATCGGTTATCAAATCAACTATCCTGAAGCGGCAGTTAAAAAATCTATTCAGGGACGGGTAATGATCGGCTTTACGGTTTCTACACTAGGAGAGGTTCAAAATGTGGAAGTTATCAAAGGAATTGGATACGGATGTGACGAAGAGGCAAAACGTGTTATAAGTAGCATGCCTAAGTGGAAACCTGGCCGTCAAGGTGGGGAACTTATAAGTACTCGTTTTCTAATTCCAGTGGTGTTTGAAATTAAAAAACTTTAAGAGCCTGTTTAAATTTTAATGCAGGTAGAGCCAAAAAATAGTATAAACAAACTATTGGTTCATTTTTAAAAAGGCGCTAGGGTTTCCAGTGAAACTTGGATTCCAATAACAAAAGTATTTCCTGTATGAAGAAGTCGGACATAATGGTTATGCCCCCATTTTTTGATAGATATATCCAGTTGGGTGAAGATATTGAGCTTTTAGTAGCCCTTGAAAAATATAATCCGGAGGCCTTGTTTGAAAATATAGGACAACTTGAAGCCCTTAAAGACAAAACCTACGCTCCTAATAAATGGACTATTAAGGATATTTTACAACATGTCATTGACAATGAGAGGATAATGGCGTATCGCGCACTGCGATTTTCTCGAAAGGACGCCACCGTTCTGCCCGGCTATGAAGAAGCGTTACTAGCTTCTCATAGCATCGCTTCACAGCGCACGATTACTGATTTGATGGACGAGTTTCGCGCAATTCGTAATAGTACCAACAGTTTGTTCAAATATATGTCGGATGACATGTTGCTTTCTTCTGGCAATGCAAATGGTATCGTTATCTCTGCTTTGTCCTTAGGCTATGTCATCGTGGGGCACGCTATTCACCATCAGAAAATCATTATAGAAAGGTATTTAGGTTTGCTGGATGAATGAGGTGGTGAACCTTGTTTCTATTGGATTAAAATCTTTTTTCGGACGGTATGATCCGCTTGTAAAAATTCTGCAATATAAATTCCTGCTCCAAGAAGTGGTAGTTTGATTGCGTATGTGGCTGTACGATCAGTTAAGTTTAATTGGGTATGATAAACCTTTTGACCATTGGTGTTGAAAATATGAATATCGCATTTTCCTTCTAAGTCCGATGTGGAAAAGGTAAGTACCTGATTCATTGGATTAGAATGAATTATAATTTCCTTTTCAGGCTCAACAGAGGTTATCGTTTCTGATAAATCAAATTGGCATAAAAATACATTTTTTCCATTTAAGGTGATGGTTCTAGTCCAGTTTTCGTGATTCACGGTTACAGACGTAGATTGGCCGTCGTTCGCATAAGGATTTTGAGCAGCAACCAAAATCTGACCGTTTTTAACAACTCCTCTCCAAATAGGATTTTGGAGTACCATTTGATCCCTCGCTGACTGGGGAATTACGAGTTGGTACTCCCCTGTGAACATTTCCTTGAATGCAGATAATCTATACAGTCCATAGATGAAATGTTCATAAGTTGCATAATTTTCTTGTTTGGAGTCTGCAATAAAAGGGTTCTCCCAGAGCCATAAGCCACTAGCCCCCGAAAAGAAGGGGAAAATAGCGGTGGCTTCGGCCATAAAAGATGTAATTAAAGGTGTGTTGGAATCATAACTATCATGTATTCGTAGCCAAACAAAAGGAATAATGGGTTTATTACTCCAGGCTTTGTTTACTTCAATATGAAATAATAAATAGGACAAATAATCCTTGCCAAATGGGCTATCAAAACTATAATAATAATAGGGAGAGGGGGAGAGCACATCGTGTTGATCGTAGTAAGGCCCACCCATTTTTCCTTCTTCGTTTTGAACAAGATAATGCGTTCTTGCAGTATTGGTAGTCCAATCAGACCAGCTATTCGCAGTAATATTGAGCCAGGTATTTCTGACAGGAACATCGCTATAGGAAGTAATGGTTACGTTGGGTCTTATAGCCTTAAACCGTTTAATGGCCTCAGCATACCACCACTTTATGTCTGTTTTGTAGGTTTTGATAAAATTTTCGTCTGATAAGTTTCTATATTCTACTGGAATTGCGCTATTCCCTTTCAGAGTGAGAATATCGCGATCTTCTCGTTGCATCCGTTCAATGTCAAAACATATGATGTCAGCATTGATAGAACGTGCGTAATTGTCCCAATAGTTTCGATAAGCGGTGGTGTCATTCCCCCATGGACTCCGTAAGGTATTGTCTGCCCAGGGCTGCGTTACGCCGCTATTGTTGGCCACACCGTACCATAAATTAGCGATGTTGGTAACAGGTAAAGAACCAGGTTCATTTCCACTAAAAGCTGCCAAATGAGTGAAACCGTGTTGTAATGGACTAGAAAAAGTATCTCCGAATCTTGGTCCACTATATACTATTTTAAAAGGGAGTTTGAATTCAGGGAATTTATCCCATTCTATTTTATTGTTGCTGGTTACGGTTGATAAGGTAAAAGCGGGCTTGCAGTCTTGAGCCATAAGGTTATTGCTACAGGCTAGTAATATTATTCCGTACAATAGTGGTACTTTTATTTGTTTCATAGTGTTTCAAGTAAGAAATCGAGATACATTTTCGTTATTTTTGTATCTTAAATATTTACCACAATTAAGTAAAATGCGCACTAGGATGAAATTATACATCAATGCATTGCTACTTGTCGCAGTATTGTTCATTGCAGGCTGTAGCAAAGATAATTCAGGAACTCCAAGCTTAACAGAAAAAGATAAGATACTCGTACAGTATCCATGGAAATTAGTAAATGTTACTGATTTGAATGGTAAAGCTATTCCAACCAATCAATTGAATGCTCAAACGCAATATATTCCTTTATTAGATATTGAATTCGTAGTTGGAAATAAGGTTTATGCCAAAGACGCTGCCTTGCAAGTTCAAAATGGTGGTACGTGGTATTTGAAAGAAAATAACCAATTTTTGGAGGTAGATGTAGTGGGTTTTAAAGGTAATTTTGGTGTTAACGAGCTTAGTAATGCTAGAATGAAACTAAAAAGTACAATGCCAATTGCTGGGGTTGACCAAGAAACTTTGATGGTTTTTCAACCAGTGATCAAATAAAACATATCGTATTTTGGGATAGCGACGGGTATTTTTCGTCGCTATTTTTGTTTTAGAGGAAACGGAATTTTATGTTAAAAAATAATCCACGCATTATAAATGCATGGTGTATGTACGATTGGGCTAATTCGGTGCATGCATTGGTCATTGTTTCGAGTATTTTCCCAGTGTATTTTAATGCTACAACTCTCCAAGTTTTTGGCGGTTCAGAAATGGAATTTCTTGGTTTCAAAATCAAAAATTCAGTTTTGTTTTCATATACCGTTTCCGCCTCTTTTTTATTGATAGCAGCCATAATA
The DNA here is from genome assembly GCA_963976315.1 of uncultured Dyadobacter sp. Classification (GTDB taxonomy): domain Bacteria; phylum Bacteroidota; class Bacteroidia; order Cytophagales; family Spirosomataceae; genus Dyadobacter. Next base: position 9,839 of record CAXBLH010000030.1, on the reverse strand, counting down.
CCTATATGTACAGCTATTGCTGACGTAACCGGGCGAAAAAAATTCTTTATGAAACTCTTCTGCTATTTGGGAGCAATTAGCTGTATGTTCTTGTTTTTTTTTACTCCTGTAACCATTACCATTTCAGTATTCTTATTCGCTTTTAGTTTGATAGGTTGGAGTGGTTCTATTGTGTTCTATGATTCCTATTTGCCAGATATTGCCACTGTGGATAATTATGATACTGTTAGTGCTAAAGGTTTTTCAATGGGTTATTTGGGGAGTGTCTTACTTTTACTTTTCAATTTATCCATGATTTTGGCACCTCAGGTATATGGAATTACCGATAAGTCCATGCCTGCTCGTATTTCCTTCTTAACGGTCGGTTTTTGGTGGATCTTATTTGCGCAAATTCCGTTTAGATACTTACCCAGTAATCCACCAGTGGTGGCTAAAGTTACAAAAAATTATTTGACCAGTGGTTTTAGAGAATTACAACGAGTATTTCTTAGCCTGAAAGGACAACCATATATTGCGCGTTTTTTGTTAGCCTTTTTTGCTTATACCATGGGCTTAAGAACCGTGATGTATGTGGCAACCATTTTTGGTGCTTCCGAACTAAAATTGCCTTCTGAAAGCCTAATTATTACCGTGTTATTGATTCAAATCGTAGGAATCGCTGGCTCATTTTTATTTGCATGGCTTTCAGGTAAAATTGGTAATATCTACGCGTTGATGGTGGGTGTGGTAGTGTGGATCGGAATTTGTGCAGGTGCCTATTTAACAACAGAGGCAATGGAGTTCTATGTATTAGCAGCTACCGTAGGAATGGTTATGGGCGGCATTCAGTCATTGTCACGGTCTACCTACTCTAAGCTTATTCCGAATAATATTGTGGATACTGCTTCCTATTTTAGTTTTTACGATGTTACTGAAAAGCTGGCTATTGTCTTCGGGACTTTTATTTATGGATTGGTGGATCAGCTTACAGGTTCAATGCGTAATAGTATACTGGCACTGCTTATTATTTTTTTAATTGGACTACTACTATTGAATCGTATCCCCTCTAAAAAGGTATATCAGGATGGAAGGTGAAATCAATCGAAAATGAAAGTTGTGGAAAGCAAAAAAAAACGATCAGCCAAAGGTTGATCGTTTTTTTGCATTCAAGTACTTTGTAGTAGCCTTACAGCATCGTACGTTTTACTTCTTTGAATTCAAAGCTTTCTATGACATCGCCCACTTCAATATCGTTGAAGTTTTTGATACTTAGTCCACATTCATATCCGTTTCGAACCTCTTGAACATCATCTTTGAATCGTTTCAAGGAATCTATTTCGCCGGTGAGTAACACGATACCATCTCTAATAACACGTATTTTATTATTACGTTTCACAAATCCATCAGTAACGTAGCAACCTGCAATGGTTCCAATTCTACTAATTTTAAAGACTTCACGTATTTCTATATTACCGGTAATTATCTCTTCAATGGTTGGGGCAAGCATTCCAGTCATGGCATCCTTTATTTCCTCAATCGCATTGTAAATTACCGAGTAATGGCGAATTTCAATTTGATCTTGCTCGGCCATCCTTTTTGCATTGGTTGATGGGCGAACCTGGAATCCAACGATAATTGCATCTGAAGCAATAGCCAAGTTAACATCCGATTCAGATATTTGACCTACTGCTTTATGAATTATATTTACTTGTACCTCAGAGGTTGATAATTGTAATAATGAGTCAGAAAGCGCTTCAACAGATCCATCCACATCCCCTTTAACAATCAAGTTCAATTCTCGGAAAGTACCAATTGCTTTTCTACGTCCAATCTCTTCCAGTGTAATATGTTTTCTGGTACGAATCGTTTGCTCACGCTGAATTTGTTCCCGTTTGGTAGCGATTTCACGTGCGTCACGTTCGTTTTCGAATACATTAAAACGATCACCAGCTTGTGGTGCACCATTCAAACCTAGCAGCTGTACTGGAGTAGAAGGTCCAGCTGATTTTAATTTTCTGCCTAAATGATCCGTCATCGCTTTTACGCGACCAAAGTGCGAACCTGCAAGTACGGAGTCACCTACTTTTAAAGTACCGGTTTCTACCAAAAGAGTAGTAACATATCCACGGCCTTTATCCAGTGATGCCTCTACTACAGTTCCTATTGCTCTTCTTTCAGGATTAGCTTTTAATTCTAATAGCTCTGCTTCAAGCAATACTTTTTCCAATAGCTCATCAATACCAAGTCCAGATTTAGAAGAGATTTCTTGAGTTTGGAACTTACCACCCCATTCCTCAACCAATAAGTTCATATTAGCGAGTTCTTCTCTCACTTTTTCAGTATTAGCGCCAGGCTTATCTACTTTACTAAATGCAAATACAATAGGTACCGCAGCTACTTGAGCATGGTTGATAGCTTCACGTGTTTGCGGCATCACACTATCGTCTGCTGCAATTACGATGATAACAACGTCGGTAACTTTGGCTCCACGGGCACGCATCGCAGTAAATGCTTCGTGACCTGGTGTATCCAAGAAAGTAACTTGTTTACCTGTTTTCGTTTTTACACTATATGCTCCAATGTGCTGGGTAATTCCACCGGCTTCACCACTTGCTACATTTTCATGTCTAATATAATCTAGAAGAGAAGTTTTACCGTGATCGACATGACCCATAATCGTTACGATCGGTGCACGTTCTTGTAGGCTTGCTTCATCATCTATTTCTTCAACAACATCGTTTTGAACCTCTTCCTCTGCGGAAATAAAGGCAACTTCAAAACCGAATTCGTCAGCGATAAAAGTAATCGCTTCTGCATCTAGGCGCTGATTGATGGAAACAAACATTCCCAAACTCATACATACAGAAATAACTTCTTGTACGGTTACTTCCATTAAGGAAGCCAAATCATTGGCCGATACAAACTCAGTTACACGTAATACTTTTGTTTCGATCGCTTCGTTTGAGTTTGGATCGTTTTGATCCGCGCGGTCACGTCTCCGTAATGCACGTCCTCGTCCTGAAGATTTCGTATTACCACCACCCATACGGGCCATGGTCGCTTTAATGTTGTCTGCAACTTCTTTGTCAGAGACTTCTTCACGTTTGTTTCCACGTTTGTGACGGTCACGACCGCTTCCTCCACCAGATGAAGGTGCATTTGTGCGTCCACGGGTATCATTACTTGAAGTATTACCAGCAGGAGTGTTACCCGTTTTATTCGGTGTTTTGGAAGCTGTTCCTCCTGGAGTATTTGCCACAGGTGGTTTTGTTCCAGTACCAGCAGGGGTATTCGTGTTGGTACTAACACCCGGTCTTGCCGGTGTCGTGGGGGAGCCATCGCGAATTCTTTTACGTTTTCGACGACGCTTCTTATCCGCGGAGTCACTTGAGGCTACGGGATCTTTCTTTTTCGATTTGTCAGATGGTAATTCTATTTTACCAATAACTCGTAATCCTCTAAGCTGCTCACCACGAGCTTCAATCAATTGAGAATTAGATTTTTCTGTTTCTTCTGCGCTACTTTCGGCTACAGAAGGTTTTGGAGTGTTCGTTACTATCGGCTCTGTTTTTGGTTGTTCTTTCTCTATTTTAGGAGCTACTTTAGCTTCCCCAGTTTTATTTTCTTTTGCTGTAGGTACTGCAACTTTCGGCTTTTCAGCTGGTATTTCTACAGTTTTTTCTGGAACTGATTCTTTAGGTTTGGCTTCAACAGGAGCTGGCGTTACAGGAGCAGGTGTAGGTGTAGGTGCAGGTGCATCCATTACTTTTTCCTCTTTGGGCTTTTCTGCAGCTACTGGTTCGGTCTTTTTCGGCTCTGGAACCACTTCTTCTATTTTTGCAGCCACTGGTTTTTCTGGCACAGGAGGTGCTTGTTCTAGTGGAGGTTTTGACTCCGCTACCACTTTAACAGCTTCTGGTTTTGCTTCGGCCGGTTTAGCTTCCACGCTTACCGTTTCCGGTTTTGGAGTGGAAACTGGGGTAGGTGCTGCTACTGGTGTTGGAGGTACCGGTTGTCCTTTTGAATTCAACTCGATTTTTCCAACCACCTTTATACCAGGTAATTTGGTTTCTGGCAATACAGGTTCCTCTTTTGGAGTTTCCTTTGGCTTTTCAATTTCTTGTTCTGCTTTGGGAGGCGTGTTTCTGAAATATAGGATATCATCCACATTGCTTTCAACCTTCTGCTCTTTTTCTGCAGCAGGTTTACCTTCCGCAACCGACTTAGGTGTTAGCGACGATTTCAAATCACTGGATTTGAAATCCTTTGCTAAAAACTCTATTTGGTCCGAGTTAATTTTAGTATTGGGGTTACTTTCCACCTTAAACCCTTTGGCAGACAGATGATCTATGATCGTTGATATTCCAACGTTCAGGATCCGTGCCACTTGGCTAAGGCGCATCATTTTATCTTCTGCCATATTAGCAATCAGTAGAAAAAGTTTTGCATTAGAAGAGCAAACCACCAGGTAAGCTCTTACTTGTTATTATTCAAATTCTTTTCGAAGGATTTCTATAATCTCTTCTATGGTATCCTCTTCAAGATCGGTTCTTCTAACCAATTCTTCTTTATTAAGTGCCAATACACTTTTTGCAGTGTCTAGCCCTATTTTATGTAACTCACTGATCATCCAAGCATCGATTTCATCCGAGAATTCGGTCAAATCAACGTCTTCATCATTTTGCTCTTCGATATCGCGGAAAACATCAATTTCCATACCTACCAAACGACCAGCAAGTTTGATGTTTTGCCCTCCTTTTCCAATCGCTAAGGATACTTGATCCGGTTTTAGAAAGACAGAAACACGTTTGGATTCTTTATCGATCTGCATTGAACTAACTTTTGCAGGGCTTAAAGCTCTACTAATCAATAGTTCAAGGTTTTCAGTATAATTGATTACGTCAATATTTTCATTCCCAAGTTCCCGTACAATCGAATGGATTCTGGATCCTTTCATACCTACACAAGCACCTACTGGATCAATTCTATCGTCATAAGATTCAACCGCTACCTTGGCACGTTCGCCAGGTTCACGTACTACACGGCGTACAGAAATGATACCATCGTAAATTTCTGGAATTTCCACTTCGAATAATCTCTCCAAAAATAATGGAGAAGTTCTAGAAAGTATAATTTTTGGCGAACCATTATTCATTTCCACTTTATGAATCACCGATTTTACGGATTCTCCTTTACGGAATCGATCCTTAGAGATCTGTTCCGTCCGTGGTAGTGATAGCTCATTTCCTTCGCCATCAACGATAATTACTTCATGCCTCAAAGTTTGGTAAACTTCGCCGGTGATCATCTCGCCAACTTGATCCTTGTATTTTTCATACATGATCTCCTTTTCCATATCTTTAATCTTCTGGATAAGGGTTTGACGTGCTGTTTGAACCAAGCGTCTACCAAAGTCTACGAGTTTTACTTCCTCGGCTACTTCTTCGCCTACTTCAAAATCACTTTGTATTTTGCGAGCTTCATTTAAAGGAATTTTATTGTATTCCCAAATATCTTCAGAATTGTCGTCAACGATTTCTCGTGTGCGCCACATTTCTAAATCACCACTTTCTGGATTGATAATAACATCGAAGTTATCATCAGTTCCATATTTTTTACGAATCATTGTCCTAAAGACCTCTTCCAAAACACTGATCATTGTTGGTCGATCGATGTTTTTAGAACTTGCGAATTCCGCAAATGATTCAATTAATATTCCGCTATCCATTGTTATAATATATGAATATATGCTATTCTAATGTTTTAAATAATCTTCAATCTTGCCCTTAAATTTCGGTGGTGAATACCATTTTATTTAAATGATATTTCAACCAATGCCTTCGAAATTTCTTCTAATTTAATCACTTTAATTAATGATTCTTCTAAGGCAACAATTTTTGGTTTCTTTTTAGGGGCAGGAAGTTGGATTTTAATCATATTATTATCCGCTTCCATTAATTTCCCTGAAAAGCTTTCACCCGTTTTAAGGCTAACCTTTAAATTCCTGTCAATATTTTTTTGAAACTGTCTTGGCAAAATAAGAGGTTGATCCAATCCTGGCGAAGATACTTCCAGCGTATAAGCGTCCGTGAAAATCTCTAATTCTTCCAGTTGCTTGGCTAGTCTTCTGCTAATAGAAGTGCATTCTTGAATTGTTATTCCCGAGTCACTGTCTACTAAAATGGTTACTTTTTGGCTTAATTTGGAAGGTTTTACGACAATTTCGACGAGAAAGCAATTGCTTTCTTCCAAAATCGGATTCAGCAAATCTTCCAACTGTTCTTTTAATGTCATGTAAGATAGACTATAAATAAAAAAGGGGGTTAATACCCCTCAATCAACCGATCAAAATAGAATTCTGGCACAAATGTAATACAATTTTATTTAAACTACAAGCGTTGAAGATAATCGAAATTTAAATGACGGGTTGGGATTTGTGCTTATATTGCGGTCTATATGTATTACCCTATTTTCATGATGAGAAGTATTTATTTATTATTTTCTTTTAGTACAATATTAATAATAGTCTTAATCTATTTCGGTTTAAATGGACACTGGATTCTCGGTATTCTTGGTCTTTCCTTGCCAATACTTATTGCGGTTCATATATTCATTTTTTTAGGCTTCCTTTTATTTAATCCAAAAGAAATTTTTACCCCTCTAGTAGTTCTTTTATTCTGTTCCATATTTTACAATAGAACCTTCCAGTTTCGGAACAAGGATACTTCTTCTAATGCTCCAAATAAGGAGTTTAAGTTACTGTCGTATAATGTGGGAAATACCCATCGTAATAATGAATCTGCTGAGTCCTACCGCGACTGGCTGGGTGCTACGGGTGCTGATGTGATGGTGCTACCTGAATTTTCAAGTCTTAATACCGGTAAATTTATTTTTAAAGAATACCTCGCCACCAAGGGGTATAAATATATGCATACGCTAGTAAAGGACGAGGAAAGAGGAAAAAATTATATTACAGGTCTCACCATTTTTTCTAGGCACCCTATTGTCTTTGTGAAGGACTCCTTATTTCAGGAATTAAATGGCATCGTACGAGCCGATATTAAGATGGGGCATGATACCGTTTCTGTTTTTGCTGTGCATCTCTATTCAATGAGGTTGCGATTGGACAATTTGATACACCAACGTCATCCCGATCTGATAGAAGCTGCAAGTATGGAAACCCTACAAAAAATAAAAAGTGGCTTTGTACATCGGAAGAAAGAGGTGGATTTATTATTAGACTGGGTGTCTGAAACACCTTATCCCGCTGTTATTGGAGGGGATTTTAATGAAACTCCGTATAGCTATTCTTATAGTAACCTGGATGGAAGGTTCAAAAATGCTTTTGAAGAAAAGGGGAGTGGCTTTGGCTTTACTTTTGCTGGACTTCCAAAATTTATTAGAATTGACCACCAGTTTTTTGATCCCCAGCAAATTGAAGTCTTACATTTTAAAACCATGAATACCGTTAAGCATTCTGATCACTTTCCAATTCTTGGAACCTATAAATTAATAGAAAAGTGATTGGCTACTTTTAAAAGCCAGGGTGGTGTTTTGTATTCCTGACATAGGAATATTCCAATGAGCTTGAAATAATTTCTTCTCAAACAATTTGCTTTATGACGGGTTTTGTAAAGTATCTAGACTTTTGTTATCAAAAAGAAGAAACCCGCAATCAGCTTGAAAATTGTTTTCAGGAAGGATTTGACAGCTGATTGCCAATTGCAATACTCAAAAAGTTGTGATAAGGTCAAATGAAGTACAACAAAAAAGGCGGTTTCTCAATGTTTGAAAAACCGCCTTTTGTATTTTAAAAATTAATTCCCAAGCTATCCAGTTCCGAAAGGGTAATGGTGGGGGGGAATTGATTCCGTTTTATTTTGTCTAATACTAACTGAGCCGTTTTTAAAGCCTCAGATTCTGTTGAGAAACCTTTGGTTCCTTGGGCGCCTGGAATGTATTGTTGCTCAATAACGATGGTTGTATCTCGTTTGATCCTATATCCCCAGCCAGAAATGGAATCATGAAAAACTTCGGCTGTTTCATTTGTGGGCTTCTGGGTGTAATTGGCTTCTGAGTTGAAGTTGATCCATACATAACCCAGTACTCCAATGAATGCAAGAATCAAGAGGAACGAAACAGCGTTTTTTTTCACAACGGTATTATACGACTAGGTAATTATTAATTGTCATCATCATTCTTTTCCGCACTTGGGTCAAATGCCCACCAGTCGTCTGTTCCACCTGTTCCAGATGAACTACCTGTTCCAAAGTAACCGATGTTACCCACTGCAAAGCCAGCAGCAGCACCACGCTGTCCACCTTCAAAAGCGGTAACTTCTGTCCATGCATTGGCTGTGGGCTCGTACTCCCAGCAGTCAGAAGCATTTATGCCACCTACTACATACGCCTTATTGTTAATTATAAGTGCTGTAGAGCCGGTACGAGCTGGGAAATCTTCATCGTCATTTTCCATTTTTATCCAACCTCCCAGGCCACTGTTGGCAGCAGGGTCAAATTGGTATAGATCGCTGTTGTAATTAGTGGTATTACTTTGGCCAAAACCCACATATCCTTTACCTCCTACAGTAAAAGCAAGCGCACTTCTGCGTTTTCCGCCGGTAAAGGTGGCAATTTCCTTCCAAGTGTCGGAACTTGGAATATATTCATAGAAATCTTGGTAATAATTAGAACCATTAAAGCCAAGTCCAACATAAGCTCTTTCTCCTACAGTAAATGCGGATGCATTCTGTCTGGTTCCTCCCAAAAAGTCAGCTATGGGTGCCCAGGTGTTTTTGGCCGGATCGTACGAATAGAAATCTCTTTTGTAACCACCTTCAATCAAGGTATTTCTATCATAACCGGTTCCAACGTAGGCTTTGCTGCCAATTACAAATGAAACAGCATCATAACGTGCAGTACCTGGGAAGTTTGCCTTTTGTTTCCAGATTTTAGTAGCAGGATCATAGGCCCAAAAATCATTTGTTTGCGGTATAGTTTCATTTGTTAAACCTGTACCAACATATCCAATACCGCTTATTAGAAAACTTACTGAACGTGTTCTTGCTGTTCCTCCGAATCCCGGGATTCCGTCCCGATACCAGTTTCCTAATTTATCTGGTTCGGCATCATTATTATTACATCCTACTTGCACAAGTGCAGTTGAGGCGATTAACAAGCCTAAAAATGATTTCTTTAAAGTATTGAACATGAAAAAAATATGGTTTAACGAATTTTTACTTTATAAAATTGAGCAAGTTAACTACATTTTGAAATGTAAATACACTTGTACCCAAGGTAAATTTTTTGCAAACATAACATCTTGCCACTGGTATGTAAAATATTGCCCCTTATTTTTATTTAAAAGTTTTGTCCTACACATTACTTTTGCTGCAATTTTTTACTGAGGCCGTACTGTTATCATACGTATCACAAGAAATGTATTTTGTTTTCGCTGATTGATTTGCCACGGATGCTAAGTTTTCATCGTATCGTATTTTAAATTGATAGTTTATTTCGTGCTTGATACTATAATACGTACGGATTATTAATTTTGTTGCAAATAAGTTTTAGTCATTTATTTATCACTGTTTTGATTATTATGTTGTAATTAACATTACATCTCATAATTTTGCATTTTTACCGTTCCTTTCTTAAATGAAATTTAAATTAAAAACTCACAAGTCATATAACTCCCGAATTGCCAACTATCTTGTTTTAATATTTACGGCTGTAATGTTATACAGTTGTAGTTGGGGAGATCAAATCACTTCGCTTGTACAGCCCAACCCGGATGATTTTGCAGTTAACTACTCCGACACCTCCTCCGTTAAGTTGTCTACCGTTTTTTATGATTCCATA